>NZ_CAXTKW010000002.1:0-59385 GCF_964245105.1 Candidatus Dorea massiliensis AP6
TAATTTGTATTCAGGTGAATAGTGCATAAAATAACCCTCCTTACTGGATTTTGTCCAGTAAAGAGGGTACATATCAAACTTAAATTCGTGCGGCAGCCCCTTTACTTAGCGGTTTACATAATTCAGAATCATTGCCAGCGTCAGCATATGCACCGGATAAAATCCATAGCACAGATACTGGAAGGGCTTGCTGTGGTAGCCCTGCCGTCCGCGGTATAGCCAGATAGGAATCAGCGCCAACAGCGCCAGTCCCTGCTGACAGATCTCAAATTCGTTCCCAAACAGGTGAATAGGATACATCAGACCACCCAGCATCTCCACATTGACCCAGTAAAGCGCAAGGAGTTGTCCCAGCAGGCACCACCATTTCCGTCCCCGGAAAAAATAGAAAATAAATACCGTCAGTATGCCCGCACCGTAGTAGTCAACCATGCCCAGGGTTCCCAGCAGCGTCCAGATTACCGTGACCAGGGCTGCCATAAGCAGGTACAGCCAGGTTTTCTGCTTTTTACGTACAGTCTCCATCAGACGGACACCGAGAAGAGCCAGAAGCAGCGTCCAGATTACGTTCTGGTGAACCGGATAAAACCAGGTTCCGCCGTACATCAGATCAAAGGGGATCTCAGAGAGAACCGCGAATAACAGCAGACGCTGGGCGTATTTTTTAAAACTGTGGGTGTGAAAATATCCTTCTACCGCCATAAACGCAAAGATGGGAAAGGCCAGTCTTCCGGCGCAGGTCAGCCAGTCCAGGGACGGGAGAAGCGTAGCCCAGAGATGATCCATCAGCATCAGCGTCATGGCAAGGATATGCAGCGCCGCGGCGCTTAAGTCGTGATTTTTTTTCATTTACTACCTCAGAATGATTGGGATTTTATAATCTGGCGGAAATCTGTCTGGCCACGTAGACTCCGCTTGCGGAAGCGTGGGACAGCGAATGGGTAATACCGCTTCCGTCGCCGATGATATATAAGCCCTCGTGACAGGTCATAAGATTGTGATCCAGCTCGACTTCCATATTGTAGAATTTTACTTCTACGCCATACAGCAGGGTATCATCGTTGGCGGTTCCGGGCGCAATCTTATCCAGTGCGTAAATCATTTCGATAATACCGTCCAGGATTCGTTTCGGAAGAACCAGACTTAAGTCTCCCGCCGCGGCGTTCAAGGTGGGCACAGTAAAGGATTCGCTGATTCTTTCCGGAGTGCTTCTGCGGCCCCGGATCAGATCGCCGAAGCGCTGGACAATGACTCCGCCGCCCAGCATATTGCTTAATCTCGCGATACTTTCTCCGTATCCGTTGGAATCCTTGAAGGGCTCTGAGAAATGCTTTGCGACCAGTAACGCGAAGTTGGTATTATTGGTCTGCTTGGCCGGATCCTCATAGCTGTGTCCGTTTACGGTGACAATTCCGTTGGTGTTCTCGTTTACGACTTCTCCCTTGGGATTCATACAGAAGGTACGCACCAGATCCTCGTATTTGGAGGTACGGTATACAATCTTGCTTTCGTATAATTCGTCTGTCAGATGGGAGAAAATTCCGGCAGGAAGCTCCACACGCACGCCGATATCCACGCGGTTGGAATTGGTATGGATATTCAGATCACGACATACCTGCTCCATCCATTTGCTGCCGCTCCGTCCTGCGGAAATTACACATTCTTTTCCCTCATAACAGGAATCCCCGTGATAGATCCGATATCCCCGCTCCAGCTTTTCCACCTTATTGATAAAGCAGTTAAAATGAAAATCCACGTTCTTTTTCAGATGATCATATAAGTGCTCCAGAACGATATAGTTAATATCCGTTCCCAGGTGTCGGACAGAAGCGTCCAAAAGATGCAGGCCATTTTGCATACAGCTGGTTTTCAGACTGGAACCGGCAGTGGTATACAGCTTTGTGCCCTCGCCGCCGAAGGCCAGATTAATCTTGTCTACATATTCCATCAATTCCAGGGCGGATTTTTTTCCGATATACTCATACAAGGTACCGCCAAAATCGTTGGTGATATTGTATTTTCCGTCTGAGAATGCCCCTGCGCCGCCAAAGCCGCTCATAATAGAACAGTTTTTGCAGTGAATACAGGATTTGATTTTATCCCCGTCAATGGGACAGTGACGTTTTTTTAATTCATTTCCCATTTCAAAAACAGCAATCCGTAAATCCGGTCTTTTTTCCAATAATTCATATGCGGTGAAGATGCCTCCCGGCCCTGCGCCTACAATCAATACATCATACATTTCCGTTACCTCCTGAAATAAAAAAATGACTACCAATAGGGTAGTCAACCAGTTTGGCGGTTGGTAGAAACGTCTGCCCATTTTGCAGACTTATACCCAATTTATTATACCTGAAAAGAGGTATGGTTTCAATACCGGGTTTTGTTTCTATAGAGAATCTGTTTCCGGCAGGGTATAACCGCAGTTCTCCCTTCATAAGATGTAAAAAACGTTCTTATGGGGGAAAACCTTGAAGGATTATATCGAAGAACGCGCGGTAAACATTGCGAATTATATCATAGAAAACAATGCGACAGTGCGTCAGACGGCGAAGAAGTTTGGAATTAGTAAGAGTACGGTACATATAGTGGTGATGAAATAGAACGACAAACCAGAGTGGTGTATTGGCTAGAATAGCGATATAAAAGGAAAGGGCTGTATTTACAGCAGCCCCTCGTTCATGGCGTGATGTAAGGTTGATAAAGTGGAAGTTTCCACTCTGTTCAAACACGTAACAAATGGGAAGATGTCAAACCGTTTTCAGAAACGCATCAACCTCCTGATTAAATGTCTTTGGATTCTTGTTTGCAATAAAATGATTTCCTCGAATGATGGCTAATTTCGCATTTGGAAGATATTCAGCGATTTTCTTTGTATGTGATTCTTTGATCATATCCTTTGTTCCGCAAATGACCAACGCAGGCATTGAGATTAGCGACAATTCAGACGGCTTGATATTCGGCTCGTTTATCATTAAGCCGAGCATTTCGGCATTTCTTTTGGCAGCTTCAGACTTACCGGCAAAGCGGCTTGCAATCTTATATCCAATTTCAATTGGGATTTGCGTTGTTCGTTTCACGCCCATTGGTTCTAGGTTACCGCCGTTCAAGATTAGGCCCTTCACCATACTGGGATGCTTCATTGCAAATTTCATTGCAATGTTTGCTCCGTCCGAAAACCCCAAAATTATCGCATTTGAAATCTGATGCCCCTGCATAAAATCGTATAAATCGCAGGAGAATTGCTCAATGGTAAAGGGTGCCTCACCTCTCGGAGATTTTCCATGACCTCTTGTATCTAGCGCAATTACATGATATGCGTTTTGAAAATAATCTATTTGATTTATGAAGTAGGAGCTATCTTCGCCATTTCCATGCAAGAGTATAAGCGGTTCGCCGGTTCCTTTTTCCTGATAATATAATTTAATATCCATTTTGCCCTCACAAACTTGAATTTTCAAATTAGTCTTTGCAAATAACCTTTGAACCTTCACCGTCAATTACAATTCCCTGACGGTTGTTAATTGGGCATAGATTCAAATCCGAAAACTCAGTCATTATTTTCTCGGTAACTTTCTTAAATGGCGCTGTAAGATAATGCGGAAGAACATAGAAATCAATCAAATCAAGCCCTGCATCATCTTCTTGTGAGTAGTCCTCCGGCTTTTCATCCATTTGCTGGATATATTGGATGCTTGGAGCGCATATAATTGCGCCTGCCGACTCGCCGATCATCAATTTTCCATTTGCCAATTCCTTTTTCAGCAGCCCATCAGTTCCCGTTTTACGGAGCCGGTCCATAAGAAAAAAAGAATTTCCGCCGGTAAAATATATCACATCTGCATCTTCAAAAACAGACTGTATCGTTGAATAAGCCTCCGTTGAAATATCAATTTCAGTTACGATTGCTCCCAACTTTTTGAATAATTTTCGAGCCGAGCCGACATAACCGGTGTAGCCTTCACGCAGCGAAGCTGTTGGAATAAATGCGACTTTCTTATTTTCAATTTCTTCCTTTATCAGACTCCCTACACTTGAAAAATGCGAACATAAAAATAGTTTCATCAATATTCTCCTTTATAAATCCCGATTTCTCAGTTTCAAAAACTGGATTTTGGTGTGTGCTTTATAAATTTTTTCCAATCCACTCAAGTTCATTCATGGAATCCTTATTTTTTTCAAGTTCATCTCTGGCTGTTGCATAATATGATTTTTTGAAAAGCATATCCCATGAAAGATATTTTGCCATACAGTCAAACTGCTTATCAATCAGCTCATACTGAATGTTGCCTACGGGAGAACCACCTACAACAATTGTGCCAACTTTTTTGTTTTTTAACTGCAATCCACGGCAGTAGCACTTATCAATGATAAGTTTCAATTGTGCTGACATTCCCCACCAATAAACTGGTGTAGCAAAAAGAATCATATCTGCGGCAGCAATTTTATCAATGGTAGAATTTGTATCATCCTTATCGACGCATCCCTTAGAGCATTGACAGACACCACATCCCTTGCATGGTGCAATGTTGAGTTTGTCGGGTTCAATGATTTCAATTTTATTCTTTTCTGACGCTCCTTTTATAAATGCATTGATTGCTGCCAGCGTATTTCCTTTTCTGGCACTTCCATTAATGATTACAATTTTCATGCGTGTATCCTCCAACTTCCGATTTTAATGTCTCTATTATACCATAATGATACTATTATAAAAAAGGAAAAAGAGCTCCTTCGAGCTCTTTTGATTCAGTTCTGTAAACTGAAATTTATATAATTATTCCTCTAACTTTCCCCATTTTATAGGCTTTCCTGCCTGTCCATTAGTGAAATGATATGTAGTTTCCCTTATTTTTGCCCTTATGAGATAATCACAAGGGAAATAAGGGAATTTTTTTTAATCATTGCCTACCACTTTATCAAGAAGCCGAACCGATTTTCGTTTCGCATCTCTTGTGGAGTGAGCATAGACATTCATTGTGGTACTTACATCTGAGTGTCCTAATAATTCCTGCACATCTTTTGGAGCAGCTCCATTTGCCAAAAGGTTGCTTGTATAGGTGTGACGTAACTGGTGGAAATGAAAGCCTTCAAATCCCTCTAATGTTTTTGCCACCTTTCTGCATACCGTCCCCAAAGTAGTCGGAAGTTCCAGACAACCATCCGGTCTTAAGCAGACGAAAGAAATTTCTTTATAATCTGCCGGGACTTCCTCTGTTCTGTCTAAGCAGTAATATTCGTAGTACACTCTGTTTTTCTCTTTGACCTCTTTGTAGTAGTTCGTGTGATAAAGTTCTCCGTACTGCATTCGATTTTTTAACTGCTCTTTCCGGGCATTGCGGAAAATCTCTACCAGCGTATCTCCAAAATCAACAATCCTCACTTTTTTCCGCTTGGTTGGTCCGATGATATATTTGCGCTTTGAGCCATCATATCGGATGCTACGTCTTATGGTAAGGCATTGTTCTTCCAGATTTACGTCCTGCCATGCCAAACCACAGGCTTCTCCAATACGAAGCCCGGCATAATAGGCTATCTGGATTGGAAGTATTGCGGCTGGGTTCTTTTTTTGAAGATACGCAAGCAGTCTTTCATAATCTTCTCGTGAAATTGGTTGGATATTTCCGTCCATGTCCTCATCCGAAAACAAATCAACTTCGTCCGTCTGATACCGCAGTTTAATATACTGCATATCCAAGTTTGCTGAAATAGCAATACAGCATTGATACAATTTCTTTTTCATCGTCTACAATTAAAATACTCTGCGCCATAAATATGCCTCCATTGTGAATATCTGATTTAAGATTATCAAACAAAAATCTATTTCTAATCAATTTCTTTAATTTTCGATGTCATTAGTTATTATATATGGCAATATGAGTTGTAGCAACCTTACTCTACATGTTTTATGCTCTATTACTATCCACACTATGATGTGTGTAATCATATCCCGAAAGCCATACCAAACAAAGCAGTCTATGGCAGATTTAGAAATAAGTCCTATGATTATTGAAAAATAAGAAAATATAAAAATTAGAGTGAAGTAATTATATTACAAAAATGAAAAACGGGAGATACACAGATATTGTGCTATCTCCCATATTGTTTTTAGTGTCATATCAAGGCTCATTTATTAGTGGTAAAATTAGCGTTTGTCTATATTTCTCAAAATGCTTGAAAGTAAAGTGTTCATATGGATAATCGAAAATCAGATATAAACTTTTGTTTAAATTGCCTATAATTCAAGTGAATCTTCTGCATCCACCCACATCTGTAAATTGCCATCAAGATATAATCAATGATAGTGGAGCGGATGTGTTGATGGAACAGAAAGCTTCAGAAGAAAAAAGGTATGTGACAATGGAAGAACAGGAGACGATGAAAAAAGAATTGAAAGAAGAGCTGCGAAAGGAATTACTGGATGAGACGCGCGCAGAGGTTGTGAGACTCCTGGGGCAGTATGCGGCAGGCAGCCATTGGGGTAGCAGAGAAAACTGATTTGGTGCCAAAAAGTAGTGTCAAAACGAAAAAGTGACATTAAAAAGTGGTGTCTAAAGCGAGAAATGGTGTCGAAAAACGGCACCATTTTGTTATATCAGGGGTTTTAGGGGATTTTCCCCTAACCAGAGGGTATTTGGACGGTGACGTCACAAATGCGTATCTGGCCGTAGACCCCCTGGGGTTACGTTGGATAATGATGATAAGCATAAAAATACCATCTCGCAGTAAAGCTGCGTGGATATCACGCTGATTTGTCACTGCTACGGTATAAAATTCCTGAACTCAATAGAATATACTATCCCCGTAAGAATATGTCTCAACCGCCGGATATTTCACAGGACTATTCTAAGAAATTCTGTCATAGGAATGGATAAAGAAATGGAAATGAGGGGAGTGGGAGCCGGGAATGAAGAAGCGGAAGCTGAATTACAGATTTCATAATCCCAACACAGCAGAGGCGACCACTGCTTATTTGTTGAAAGTATTATTGGAAGTCAATGCTGCAAAGGTGGAGAGAGTAATTCAGGAGAAAGTATGGAGCCAGGAAAAGAATAGTTGAAAATTTCTGTTTACACAGGTCTTCTGCGTGATATAATAAAGTTGTAACAGAACGATTCAAATGTAACAGAAAGGCTTGAAATATGAATATAGCAGCTTACTGCCGTGTTTCCACAGATAAAGCCGACCAGCTTAACAGTCTGGAAGCGCAGAAAGATTTCTTTTACGAATACACAAAGCGCACCGGTGACACACTGATCCGCCTTTATGCAGACGAAGGAATCTCTGGTACAAAGATTAAAAACCGGAAAGAATTCCTGCGTATGATGGCGGATGCGGAGCATGGACTGTTTGATATGGTAGTCGTAAAAGATATTTCCCGTTTTGCCAGAAATACCGTGGATTTATTGCAAAATGTCCGCAAGCTGAAAGCGCTGGGCATTGAAACGCAGTTTCTTACGGCGAATATGACCAGCATGGGTAACAGCGAATTTGTGCTGACGCTATTCGGCGCCCTGGCCCAGGAAGAGAGCGCAAACACATCTAAGCGTGTAAAATTCGGCAAGAAAATGAATGCAGAAAAAGGACGTGTGCCAAACATTGTCTATGGATACGATAAGACCATTGGAGACTACTTTAATTTAACCATCAATGAAAAAGAGGCGGATATTGTCCGTCAGATTTATCACTGGTATACGGAAGAAGGCTACGGAACAGCTAAAATTGCCAATATGCTCAATGAAAAAGGGCTGAAAACGAAGCGGAATTGTAAGTGGAGTCAGAATGCTACCACAAGAATCCTGACCAATGAGCTGTATACCGGGAAGATCATCAATGGGAAGCAGGAGGTCGCTGATTTTCTGACCGGCCAGCGGAAAGAAAAGGACGAAACAGAGTGGATGGTAGTAGAACGCCCGGAGCTGCGTATTATTGAGGACGAAACCTTTGAACGGGTGCAGGAAATTCTTCATTCCAGACATGACACGTTTCATATTTCCCATGAGCGACAGAGCAACAGGCATCTGTTTTCTACTTTGATTAAGTGTAAAGAGTGTGGTTGGTCATTCCGCAGAACTGTCCGCAAATATAAAAATACCTATATTCGCTGGGTGTGCTCCGGTCATAACGGCAGGGGAGCAGAAAGCTGTCCCAATGGGGTTACAGTGGATGAAGAAGAACTGATTGAGGTTCTTCAGGAATATTTTACAGAGGTTCTGAAGCAGAAAAAGAAAGTTATCCGGTACGTGGTAAATGAGTTCCAGCGCATTTACAAGGCAAAGGATGAAAACCTGGAGTATGAAAAGGAACTGAATAGCGAACTATCCAGACTACAGAAAACCCGTGAAAAATATATGGACATGTATACGGATGATCTGATCAGCCGCGAAGAACTGAACGATAAAATCGGCGGAATGCGGAAAGAGATCGAGCGTCTGGAAAATGAGCTGAAACTGATTTCCTATCATATAACGAAGGGTGAACAACTGGAAGCGGTATTAAATAACACATTTAAAGAAATAGAGGACATTACCGACGTACATCAGATGACGAATACACAGTTAAAAAAGATTATCCAGAAAATCGTGGTGGACAAGGATGGAAATGTGGACATTTACCTGCGAATTCTTGGTGATTTGGGATTAGAAGAATCCGTTCTAATTAACGACAACTATACATAAGGATGTGGCAGAACGTCTGTTGCATATTAATCCCGGTCTCGCGAGACAGGCCAGGAAGGTTTTGGACGTAAATAAGTCCGAGCGGCATATCCGGGGCGGCCTGGCGACCCGGGAAAAATATCTGCATCAGCATGGGAGAATGTAGGTAAGCAGGAGCAGCTGATAAAGTGGATTCAATAAGATAAGGGGCCTTTATAGCAGCCCCTTATCTTAATCGGTATCATTTTAATTGTCTTCCGGAATAATAACTGCGGCAATAATATAGGCCAACAGCCCTGTACCGCAGCTTCCGAGTGACAGCAGTACCCACAGAAGCCGAATCAGCGTAGGATCCATATTAAAATACTCACCGATGCCTCCGCAGACGCCGCAAATCATCTTATTTTCATTAGAACGTAATAACTTTTTCGGTCCCATATAAAAACCTCCATTATCTGTCTCTTTATCGAATGTAATACTTATAATTCAGAACCATGATGTTTCGTTTCGGATTCCCGATTCCGATGCTGTGCCCCGTCAAACTGCAGGGATATTTCTCCAATGCCACAGTCAGCGCTGATGGTGTGTGGCGCGCCATTATCTACGGAATGCTCCGAAGATAAGCCGGAATAGCTGGAACCACCGATATCAATGGAACCAATGCCGCACTCCAGTTCATAATTATAATCCGGTTCTTCACCGGCAACCATGATGGCAAGCGAACCGGTGCCGCACTCCAGTTCCAGCTCAGAACCATCAAAATATCCGATGGTCAATTCCCCTACACCCACATCAATAGACGCATCCTCTGATGCCAGCAGCGTATCAATGCTTCCTGATCCGGCTCCCATATCCAGGGAAAACTCCCGGGCCTGCAGCTTTCCGGCAGTCAGTTCGGCAGCGCCGAGATCCAAATCCATATCGTCAAACATCCGATCCGGAAGCAGAATCTGAAGTTCCAGGGCAGTATTTCCGTTCGGACGGTCATCCTCCAGAATTAATGTATCGCCATCTCGAACAGATTCTTTGAAATATTTTCCGGCGTTCCGCGTTTTTATGGAAATAAGATTGTCTTCCGAGGTGCCAATGGAAACGGATGCATTCGTTACATCCAATTCCAGCTTGCGGATAGTGGAATCATAAGTGCGCTCAGCAGAATCGCCGCCGGAGTCGTTTCTGTCATGTTCCCGGATCCCGGCAAAAGAAGAGGCGGGAACATGGAGATTCTGTGCAAGCTGACTTGGCTTCGCTCCAAACAGGAAACCAACGCCGACGCCGACAATTCCCAGTACTGTCAGTACCGCGGCTGCAATAAGAGAAATTTTCGTAAAACGCTTCATCGAATCACACCTGCCTTTCGAAAAGGAAGCTTAACCAGATTGACAAGCCCCTGTACCAGTACCGGCACTACTTTAAGGGCAATCCATAACAGTGCCAGCGACAGTAGAATGCCAAGAGCTGTCAGCAGGCAGCCGGCGCCTGCGGTAGCGATTCCCAGGACCGGTGCTGTAAAGAACTGAATGAGCCCCACGCCGATGACAAAGATTCCGGCAACGAAAATGACAATTCCGGAAACCAGAACAGCTGCCACAGTCAGAAGCGCTGCCAGGAGGACGCAGAAAAGAACTGCCAGAAGGCCAAAGCCAACCGGAATCACAAAGGGACCAAGCACAATGCACAAAAGCACAATGGCCAGCAGCTTCCACAGATTCCGTTCCTTTTTCGGAGCGGTTTTCCCGGCGCTTTCGGAATCCATGAAAGAGGAAGCGGCATGTGCAGCCTCATTTCCGTCAAAACGCGTATCCCGGTAGCCCTGCTCGGAAAACTCCGAAGCGTCGTCGGACAGTCCGGCTTTGATTTTCCGGGCCACCTGCTCCGGGCTTCCAAGCTCTGTCAGAATCCGGGCTTCCTCCCCAGATCCCGCATCGTCAAAATAATCATTATAATACTGAAGGGCTTCCTCCCGCTCATTTTTAGAAATATCTGAGAGCAAATCCTGAAGTTGCTTCATAAATTCTGTTCTTGTCATGTCTCCTCACTCCCCGCAAACAAATTGGAAATCCTGATGGAATAAATTGTCCACTCGTTCCTGTACAGATTCAACTGCGCCGTTCCGGCCTCTGTAATCCGGTAATAGCGGCGGTTCCGTCCACCGAATTCCATATCGTAGGTCTCCAGACAGCCATCCTTCTGAAGCCGTCGGAGGACCGGATACAGTGTTGATTCGGAAATGTCGATGGCCTGCCGGACGTCCTGGGTAATCTTGTACCCGTAGGTGCCCTGGGCTTCATGGGATACAACCGCCAGCACAATTGCGTCCAGGAGAGCGGCTCCTGTGTTAAAAACCATGTGATCCACTCCTTATTTTATGCTGTAATAAGATATAATATTATACATCATATAGTATTATCGGATGCCTATACTATACGCTATATAATATTATCTTGTCAATAGGATTCATAAAAACTTAATAATTGGAGAAAAGGCTTTATTTGACAGGCTGTAAACCTACACTTTATAATAGAGAAAACAGAGGAACCCCCTACGGGGATACCTGGATGCGCTGAAAACATGCGCAAATCGAGGAAACCCCCTACGGGGATACCTGGATGCGCTGGAAACATGCGCAAACAGAGGAAAGGGCGGAGTGTATGAAACCATTTATCATGACGGCTGATAAGGCCATGAAGAAACTGAAGGACGGCAACAAAAAGTACCTGGACTCCGAGACCGGAAAGGGCAATATCTCCAGAGCGCTGCGCTTGTATACCAAAGAGCACGGCCAGCATCCCTACGCGATCGTTGTCACCTGTTCCGATTCGCGGGTGATTCCCGAAAGCATCTTCTCGGCAGGCATCGGCGACCTGTTTGTGATTCGGGTAGCCGGAAATGTCATCGACGACCATCAGCTGGGCAGCATTGAATATGCAGCCAGCCATCTGGGAAGTCCTCTTATCGTCGTGCTGGGCCACACCTGTTGCGGCGCGGTGGACGCGGCGATTCATCACGATCCGGAAGGCTATATCAAGTTCATTACCGACGAGATTAAGCTGGCCATCGGCGACGAGAAGGATGATTTCAAAGCCTGCTGTCTGAATGTCCGGCGCAGTATGGCGCTCATTGAGCACAGCCTGGATATCGCGAAAATGGAAGAGAAAGGAATGCAGGTGGTCGGCGCGGTTTACCACATCGAGGATGGCCGGGTAGAATTCCTTTAGAGAAATCTGTAAAAAATTAAAAAAGAAGAAAGAGTCTAAAAGAACTGTGAAAGCCATTGACATTGACAGGATGCATGGTAAGATTAAATACTAAGCAGCATTGTGAGGAAAATGAATTCGCGAAGCCGTGAAGCATAAAGGAGTGAGCGAATGTTCGGATATATAGAATGTAATCGTTCGAAGCTTTCAAAGGAAGAGCAGGAACGCTACCAGAGCGTCTACTGTGGACTCTGCAGAAATTTGAAAATGAGATATGGGGAACTGGAGCGGATGAGCTTAAGCTACGATATGACTTTTGTGATTCTGTTCCTTTCTTCTTTGTATGAGCCGAAAGAGAAGACGACGGATTTCCGCTGCGGCATCCATCCATTGCGGCCCCGCAGCGGCGTGGAGAACCGTTTTACAGAATACGCGGCGGATATGACCGTGGCCCTGGCTTATTATAAGGCTCTGGATGACTGGAAGGATGAAAAAAAGACCGGAAAACGCTGGTATGGTGATAAGCTGAAAAAGGCCTATGACGAAGTGGAAAAGGCTTACCCCCGTCAGTGCAAGGCCATCACAGACAGTCTCCAGGAGTTGGATTTTATCGAGCAGGCGCCGGGCGCCAATGCAGATCAGGCCATCAACTGTTCCGGCAAGATGCTCTCGGAGCTCTTTGTATACGAGGAGGATTTCTGGAGCAACAGTCTCAGGGTCTTCGGCTACGAGTTGGGCCGCTTCATCTATCTGATGGATGCGACTATGGATTATAAAAAGGACATGAAAACGGGTAACTATAACCCTCTTTTTGAGATGAAGAAAAAACCGGAAGAGATGGAACCGGTGTTGGGGCTTCCATTGGGTAATGCCATGGAGGTCTTTGAAAAGCTGCCGCTGGTGCAGGACGAACACCTGCTCCGCAATATCCTCTACGGCGGCGTCTGGCAGCAGTATTACGCGAAAATACGTGGAAAGGAGAAAACGGATGGTTGACGATCCATACAGAGTACTTGGGGTGTCCCGGGACGCCACCAGGGAAGAGATAAAAAAAGCCTATCGTCAGAAGGCAAAATTATACCATCCTGATCTTCATCCGGACGATCCGCAGGCAGCGGAGAAAATGAACGAGATTAACGAGGCCTACGATATGCTGAATAACCCGGAGAAATACCGGAGACAGCAGCAGACCTATGGCGGCTATGGGCAGAGCAGCTATGGCAGAGCAGGCGGTTACGGGCAGAATCCTTTTGGAAACGGTCCCTTTGGCAGCGGTCCGTATGGAAATAGTGGAAATGGCACTTATAGCAGCGGTCCTTACGGCGGTTTCGGAAGCTTCGAGGATTTCTTCGGTTTCTGGGGGATGCGCATGGGACCGGAGCGCCCCCAGCAGGTCTGCACCGACAGCGAAACCATGCGTCAGGCCATAGACTTCATCAATATGGGAAAATACCAGTTCGCGGATTCGGTGCTGAACGGTATGCCCGGCGCTGAGCGGAACGCCCGATGGTACTATTTAAGCTCCCTGGCCAACTATGGTCTGAATAATCAGATGCTGGCGGTGGCACAGATTCAGAAAGCATTGCAGTTAGAGCCGAATAACCCGCTTTATCAGCGGACACTCCAGAGCTTCCGTTATGCGGAAAATGTGTACAGCCAGAACAGTCAGTCCTATCAGCGGCAGGCGGAAGGCATGGATAAGCTGTGCAGGAGCTTCTGTCTGGCGCAGCTGTTCTGTATGTTCTGCAGATGCTAAGCAGAGTGTGAAAATAAAAGAGATTCGTTCTTTCCATATATAATAATAGAAGAACGCCTCTCTTTTTTTAATGCTTAGAAAACTGAAATCAAATATAAATAGAATCAAAGAATCGGCGTGGCAGGTGAAATTTTAACCCTGGAACGCCAGAGGCTTTATTACAGCTTCACAAAAATAGCTTCATGATGCACCGCCGGCAGAAACTTCTCCAGCATATCCTCCGTCTTCATCCGCAGACTGGACGTATTGATGCAGGGATGGCAGCCAAATTCCTCATGGGCGGCCACGTCCTCATCGATGATGAGCTGTACCTGATTGTGCGGGTCATTCATCAAGGCCATAACCGTGGCGGATCCCGGCGTCACATTCAGCAGTTTCTCCATATACTCCGCCGGGGCAAAGGAAAGGCGGGAAGAACCGATCTGTTTGGACAGGTCTTTGGTCTTGAACTGCTTATCCCCGGGCATCAGCAGCAGGTAGAATTTCGTTTTTTGGGCGTTGCAGAGCACCAGATTTTTACAGATCTCAATACCGAGAAGCTGATCCACGCCCTGACATTCCTCGATGGTCATGGCTACTCCATGATCCACACGGGTGTAGGGAATCCGAAGTTCATCCAGCAGGTCATAGACAGCCATTTCCTTTTCCAGACGGCCCTCCGGGCTGACGGGACGGCCGGTGTAAACCTGCGGGTCAATATAAATGCTACTCATAATGATTCCTCCTTTGAACTTTTAAATATTACAGAGGCTTCGAATGGGCATCCCATGAAACATAATCTGGAATGTAAAAGAAACCTTAGCATTTAGACAGAAACACAGCGGCCGGAACCTCCAGCCGCCATTGACTTTGTAAAAAGCTATTTAGTTTCCCAGCGTCCGCTTGCGCCGCAGGGCAGCACCAGTCCGGATGCGGTTACGGGCAGCCCCACCTCCTGGGAATCGACAGTACCGTTATATTTCTTCAGCTCTGTGGCGATCATATAAGTCAGCACCGCCGGGGCCAGTCCGGTGGTATAGGAATTTACCAGGAAAAACAGCGGCTCATCGCTCAAAAGCTGGGCGCAGAGACGGATCAGCGGGTGAATGGCCTCTTCAATTTTCCAGATTTCTCCTTTTGGGCCTCTGCCGTAAGAGGGAGGGTCCATGATGATGCCGTCATAATGATTTCCACGGCGAATTTCACGTTCTACGAACTTCACACAGTCGTCCACAATCCAGCGGATAGGAGCCTCACCCAGTCCGGAAGAACGGGCGTTTTCCTTTGCCCAGCCTACCATGCCCTTGGAAGCGTCCACATGGGTGACAGAAGCTCCGGAGGCAGCGGCGGCCAGTGTGGCTCCGCCGGTGTAGGCGAAGAGATTCAGTACCTTTACGGGACGTCCGGCATTGCGGATTTTTTCACCGAACCAGTCCCAGTTGGCAGCCTGCTCGGGGAAGAGGCCTGTATGCTTGAAGCTGAAGGGCTTCAGATTGAATGTTAAGGTATTCTTGCCCTGGCAGAGGGGATACTGGATGGTCCATTGTTCCGGCAGGTCGAAGAATTCCCACTCGCCGCCGCCCTTTTTGCTGCGGTGGTAATGGCCGTTCATGCGCTTCCAGCCAGGCAGCTTTCGCTCCGTATCCCAGATAACCTGGGGATCCGGACGCACCAGCAGGTAGCTGCCCCAGCGTTCCAGCTTTTCTCCTTTCGAAGTATCCAGTATCTCATAATCGGTCCAGTTATCTGCGATCCACATGACAATCTCCTTTGGTCTTTAAAAATAAGCGGAAAATACTGTCCACCACCATGATAGACAGGGCGATCATTCCCGCCACAATCAGTGTCTGAATAATATAATAGGAAGTCATTCCGTCGGAACGGATGACAGAGTGGGCGATGCGGAACATGCCCGCGCCCGGCACCAGCGGTAAGATGCCCGGGATGACGAAAATCGTGACCGGAGCCTTCAGGACCCTTGCGAAAATCTGGCCGCAGAGGGAGACGAGACAGCCGGACAGAAAGGTGGACATGGCCACAGACAGATTGATTCCGATGAGAAACAGATAGATCCACCAGCCCACCGCGCCGGTGAAACCGGCCCAGATGATATATTTGCGCGGTACGTGCAGCAGAAAAGAAAAGGCCACAACGGAAAAAAACGCGCCGATAACCTGTATCAGCATAAAAGCCTCCTTACTGAATGAAACGAAGTCCGATGACAATACCCATAGCTACAGAGGCGGCGACCACAAAGGCCTCCATCATCCGGGCGGAGCCGGAGATATAATCCCCGTGCAGGGTGTCAAAGACCGCGTTGGTGATGGCTACGCCGGGAACCAGGGGCATGATGGCCGCGATGATGATGGAATCCAGGTTCCCTATAATAGGAAGAAACTTCAGAAGTCCGCCTGCGAACAGTGAGATTACCACGGCGCTCAGCAGGATTCCGAAGAAGGCGGGCAGCTTCATGCGGTTGCACAGATACAGGCAGATGGCCATGAAAAATCCGGCCACGCCCGCCACAAAGGCCTCCTGCCAGGTTCCGCCGTAGGTCAGTGCAAAGGCCGCGGCCACGCCCGCGTTGGCCAGCAGAAAGGCCTGGGGAGGGTGCGGTTCCTTTTTCAGCTTTTTTATCTGCCGGAAGGCTTCCTTCAGTTCCAGCTCCCCGCTGCAGAGTCCTCTGGAAATACTGTTAATTTCGTCGATGATACTCAGGTTCGTGCCACGGCTGTGAATCCGGCGGGTCACCGTCATGGACTGGATGGACGGGTCGTCCAGAGTGACCAGAAAGCCGGTCACCATCACGAAAGCTTCGGCGGTCTTCAGCCCCGACAGCTCCAGCATCCGCTGCATGGTATCCTCCACCCGGTAGGTCTCAGCCCCGTTGGCCAGCATCAGCTCCCCCGCCATGACGGCGGTGTCGAGCAAAAGTTTGTAATCCATTTGTCTGATTTCCTTATACCTGATTTTGTATTGAGAATAATCTATGCCCATTATACCTATGTAAGAGAAGCGGGTCAAGGAAAGTATGGATAGAAAGAGAAATAATTCCTGTTTCCGAAGGGACAGGCTGAATTACCGGAAGACAAAAATGGAAAAATCTTGACAGATATAGAGGAATCAAGTAAAATAAACGGGCATAGTGTTGTCAGTCGCGTACGGCGGCTGATAAAGAATAGAGAATCATGTGGAAATCATGGACGGTACCGCCACTGTATACATAAAGAATGATCCTTAGATGAAAGTCCGCCATTGGGGTAAACCTGAGAAGGCGTGGAGAGTTCGCTGGGCTTCTTCCCTGAATATGTGAGTCAGGAGAACTGCTATGCAGCAACCTTAGCGGACGATCTATTTGCGAAGGCTTATTTCCCATGTAAAATCGGTCATGGATGCAAAAGCATCCATGGCTTTTTTGTGTAATGAAGTCGCTTTTCTTATTGAAACGGAGGAAAACAGTGAAAAAGAACAGGCTCGTATCCAGACTTATCCAGATGTGCGTAGTGCTGATAGGCATTTCCTTTCTGACCTTTTTATTAACCTACCTTGCGCCGGGCGATCCGGCCACAGCTA
The DNA here is from genome assembly GCF_964245105.1 of Candidatus Dorea massiliensis AP6. NCBI lineage: Bacteria > Bacillati > Bacillota > Clostridia > Lachnospirales > Lachnospiraceae > Dorea > Candidatus Dorea massiliensis. Next base: position 17,160 of record NZ_CAXTKW010000002.1, read on the forward strand.
TGTATGATTCCCTGGGAATTACTCCGAGTCCGGAAATGCTGGAGCAGGCCAGGCAGTCCATGGGACTGGACAAACCCTTTTTACAGCAATATGTGGACTGGATAGGCGGTATTTTTCACGGAGATTTTGGAACCTCCTTCAGTAAAAGCGCCCCGGTACTGGATCTGCTGATGAAAAGACTGCCGGCAACGTTCCGGCTGGCCCTGTTTTCCCTGGGACTGATGTTAATTATTTCGGTTCCCCTTGGAATTCTTTCAGCGGTCAGACAGGACGGGATAGCGGATTATATCGTTCGCTTTCTTTCTTTCCTGGGTATTTCGCTTCCGGGCTTCCTGATTGGCCTGATCTTATTATATGTCTTCGCTTTGAAGCTGGGACTGGTAAAGGTGGCGAGCAGCTCCGTCGGAATGGAACAGATGCTGCTGCCGGGGATTACGCTGGCCATTGCCATGGCCTCCAAATATTCCAGACAGGTGCGTACGGCGGTACTGGAGGAGCTGCACCAGGATTACGTGACGGGCGCGAGAGCCCGGGGAATGAATCAATGGGAAATACTGTTCCGCCAGGTTCTTCCCAACGCCATGCTTCCGCTGGTTACCATGCTGGGGCTTTCCTTTGGATCACTTCTCGGAGGAACCTCGGTGGTGGAGATTATTTTTTCCTACCCGGGACTGGGTATTCTGGCGGTGGGAGCGGTGAAAGCGCGGGATTATCCGTTGATCCAGGGCTTCGTATTGTGGATAGCCCTGATCTATATGGTGGTAAATCTGCTGGTGGATATATCCTATCATTATATTGATCCGAGGACCAGGGAGGGGGAGAACGGATGAAAAAGAATACAAGATTTGCGGTGCTTTCCATTCTGGTTTTCCTTATTCTGGCAGTGGCGTTCCTGGCGGACAAAATCGTTCCCTACGATCCGTTGAGCGCGTCACTGAGCGACGCATTCCAGGCGCCCGGAAAAGATCACTATTTCGGAACCGACGCGCTGGGGCGGGACGTGTTCTCCCGGGTGATCTGCGGGGCGACCACCAGTGTATACAGCGTGCTGATTCTTGTGGCGGTAATCCTGGTTGTGGGTACCTTTCTTGGAATTATAGCAGGGTATTTCGGCGGAGTGGCAGACGCGGTAATCATGAGAGTGGGCGATATGATGATCGCCTTCCCGGATCTGATTCTGGCTATGGCAATCGCGGGAATTCTTGGGCCAAGCCTGAAAAATTCCATGATTGCAATCGCGGCGGTAAGCTGGACCAGATACGCCAGACTTTCCAGAAGCCTGGTGCTGAAGATACGGAACAGGACTTATATATCCGCGGCGGAAATCTCAGGATCCAGACACAGCAGAATCCTTAGGAGATATATGCTGCCCAACGCGCTTCCCACGATGATTATTACGGCGGCGACGGATATCGGCACCATCATGCTGTCGCTGGCAAGCCTGTCCTTCCTTGGCTTTGGAATCCAGCCCCCCACACCGGAGTGGGGATATATGCTGAGCGAGGGAAGAACTTATATACTGAGCAGCCCGTGGCTGCTGTTTTGTCCGGGACTTGCGGTCTTTATTACGGTGGTCATCTTTAATCTCTGGGGTGACTGTATTAGAGATATGATAGATCCAAATGCAACAGAAAAACGAAGAAAGAAGAGGAGAAAGAGAACATGAATGGAAAAAAACTGATTGCCCTTGCCCTTAGCCTGTGCCTTGCGGGCAGTATCACAGCATGCGGCGGCAGCGCAGGAACAGAGCAGAAAGCAGCGGCAGACGGAGGAAACGCGAAAACACAGCTGAATGTGGCGACAGAGCTGACCAGCGCAACCCTGGATCCGGCAGATGAGTGGAACAGCTGGTTTGTAATGCGCTGGGGCGCGCTGGAAACGCTGACACGTTTTGAGGACGACGGCACCGTGTCGCCGTGGCTGGCAGAAGACTGGTCTGTAGCGGACGATCAGCTGACCTGGACTATAAAGCTGAAAGAAAATGTAACCTTCTCCAATGGAGAACCGATGACGGCGACAAAGGTTCAGGAATCCCTGGAGAGATTATTTGAGGTGACAGATCCCAATAAGGGCGGAAATGGAAACCCCTGGAATTATTTTACATATGACAGTATCAGCGCAGACGATGAAGCCTGGACTGTGACGATTGTAACAAGTGAGCCGACGGTAGACCTGCCGGGCTGCCTTGCGTATCCCTGGTATGGTATTATCGATGTGGCTGGCTCTGCGGATCGCGATATCGCTGCGGACGGACCGATTTGTACAGGACCCTACTGCTTTGTATCCAACGATCCGGAGCATGATATCCAGCTGGTAAAAAATGACAATTACTGGGACGGTGAAGTACCCTTTGAGACGGTCAATGTCATGAAGCTTGGGGAGGCTTCTGCCCGCGCAATGGCCCTGCAGGACGGTTCTGCCGACATGGGAATCAACATTGCGGCGTCTGACAGAGCGGTTCTGGAGAATGCGGGTACCTATCAGATTGACGTCACCGGTGGAAACCGTGTGTGCAACTGGTTTATCAATTTTGACGGAGTGCTGGGCAATGATACCCTGAGAAAAGCAGTGATGACGGCAATTGACGGTCAGACCGTGTGTGATGTATCCACAGGCGGTTCCTATACTTACACCAATAATACGCCGGTGCCCGGCTATGATTTGGATAACCCGTACAGCTACGATCCGGAGGCAGCCAAGGCTATGCTGGACGAGGCCGGTATCGTAGACGGCGATGGAGACGGATACCGCGAACTGGACGGCAAAAACATCGACATCAGTATTGTAGCGACAACCAGCCGTCAGCAGGACGTGATTGCGCAGGCGTATGGGGTTCAGCTGGAAGCAATCGGAATCAAGAGCACCATTTCCATGCCGGAAAATGTAGTAGATCTGCGGGTATCCCAGGGCTTTGATCTGATGTTCAACAATGAAGTAACCACACCTACCGGAGATCCGGAGAACTTCCTGAAGCACTGGTACGGAAAGATTACCGATACAAGCTTTAATTACGGAAATTATCATAATGAAGAATACGACGCGCTGTATGAACAGTTGATCGGCGAATTTGATATGGAAAAGCGGACGGAAATCTTTACACAGATGCAGGAAATCCTGATGGAGGACGTGGCGACCATCTGCAGCGGCGCCTATAATTTCAATCTCTGCTCCGCGGCTTCTGTAGAAGGCGTTCACAGCTATGTGTGCGACTACTACTGGGTAACAAAGGATATCACACCGGCGTCATAAAGAAGAATATATAGAAAAGGGGATTTTCCCATGCTGGATATAGAGAACATAACAGTTGCATATCATGGACAGCCGTTTTTGCGTGATTTCTCCCTGCATATGAAAAGAGGGGAAATTATCAGCCTGGTAGGTGAAAGCGGAAGCGGAAAGACTACGGCGATACGTTCCATTCTGGGACTTCTGCCACAGGAAGGAGAGCTGGTATCCGGCGATATTTTGTTTGAGGGAAAGTCTCTCCCTGAATACAGCGAAAAGGAAATGCAGAAGCTCCGGGGATCCAGGATATCCATGATCTTCCAGGATTCCGGAGCCATGCTGAATCCGATACGTAAAATCGGCTCGCAGTATATAGAATACATTCAGAAGCATGAAAAGCTGGGCCATAAAGCGGCGGAAGAAAAGGCAGTGGCTATGCTGGAGGCCATGCGGCTGTCGGAGCCGGAGCGTATCATGAAGAGCTACAGCTTCCAACTGTCCGGCGGTATGCGTCAGAGGGTCGGGATTGCCATGGCCATGACCTTTGAGCCGGAGCTGTTGCTGGCCGATGAGCCCACGGCGGCCCTGGACGTGACGACACAGGCACAGATCGTGCGTCAGATGATGGAGCTGCGGAAAAATCACGGAACCTCCATTATCCTGGTAACCCATAATCTGGGCGTGGCGGCATATATTTCAGATCGGATTGTGGTTATGCAGAATGGAAGGATCGTGGAAGAGGGAGACCGTAAGACGATACTGGAGCAGCCGGGCTGTGCGTATACCAGAAAACTGCTGGCTGCGGTTCCGAATATGTATGGAGAAGGCTATGTGTAAGGAAAAAACACCAATTTTGGAGACTCGTCATTTAAATAAGGTATTTACAGCCCCCGACGGACGCCCTTTGTACGCAAACAACGATATATCTTTAAAATTTTATGAAGGCGAGACCCTTGGAATTGCCGGGGAAAGCGGATGCGGCAAGAGTACGCTGGTGCGCGTGCTGTCGCTGCTTGAGCCGCCTACCGATGGGGAGCTTCTCCTGTTCGGCGAAAATGTCGCGGATTGGAAGGGGGAGAGAAAGCGGAAAATGCGCCGTCATATTCAGATGGTATTTCAGGATCCGACGGACTCATTTTCTCCCAGAATGAAGGTAAAGGATATTTTGTGCGAACCGCTGGAAAATTATGGGCTGATAAAACCGTCGGAAAAAGCGGCGAAGGCGCGGGAGCTTCTGAAGATGGTGGAGCTTCCGGAGGAATTTGCAGAGCGGTATCCGCGCAGTATGTCAGGCGGTCAGAAGCAGCGTGTGGCGATTGCGCGCGCATTGGCCCTGGAGCCGGAAATCCTGATTTGCGATGAAGCCACATCGGCGCTGGACGTATCGGTTCAGAAAAGTATCGTGGAGCTGCTGGTAAAGCTTCAGAGAGAGAAGCATACGTCGATTATTTTCATCTGTCATGATGTGGCGCTGATCCGCTCCGTGTCCCACAGAACGGCCATTATGTATCTGGGCTTTGTGGTGGAGCTTGCGGAAGGAAAGAAGCTGGGACGCGGCGTCTGCCACCCCTATACAGAGGCCTTAAAAAGCGCGGTGTTTTCCCTGGATATGGATTTTGAAAAAGAGATAGAAAGCCTGGATTCCGAGATTCCAAGCCCCTTGGAACGTCCGACAGGCTGTCCGTTCCGGAACCGCTGTGAAAAATGCATGGAGATCTGCGCTGCAGAGAGGCCGCAGCTCCGGGAGGTGGAAAAAGGGCATTGGATTGCCTGTCATCTGTATGCATGACAAGAAAGAGAGGACCATATCATGTGGAAGATTGCAGGATTTTCTTTACAGCCGGGAGAAAAAAGAAGAGTGACGATAGAAATCCCGGTGGAAGAAGCAGGAGAGGAAAAAATGTATCCGATGCCGGCGACATTGATTTGTGGCTGCGGAAAAGGAAAGACCGTTCTGATTACAGCGGGAATCCATGCGGGAGAATACCCGGCTATTCCCGCCGTGATACGGGCGGCAGGGGAGATTCAGCCGGAGGAGCTGAACGGAAACCTGATTTTTATTCACTGCGTCAATACCAGCGGATTTTTTAAGAGAACCTTTGGCCTGATTCCGGAGGACGATTTCAATCTGAACGGACAGTATCCGGGAAAAGAGGGCGGAACCACGGGAGAACGGATTGCGGATTATTTTGTGCGCAATTTTTTCGATGAGATTGATTTTATGATGGATATGCATTCCGGGGGGCAGCAGGAGCCCCTGACGCCCTGTCTCTTCTATCCGCTGGCGGAGGCTGTGACGGAGGAAGCGCTGGCTGCGGCGCGCGCCCTGGATATCCCGTGGCTGATAGCTTCGACGGCTACGGCTGGGCAGTATTCTTACGCCGCGAATTATCATAAGGTTCCCGGACTTCTGGTAGAACGGGGATATGGCGGATTCTGCAAAAAGGAGTGGGTAGACGCTTATTACAGAGATATTTTCCTGCTTTTGAAGCATTTGGAAATGTATGGTGATGTTGAAACAGAGGAACAGGTGTGTAAAAAAACGGTAGTTCCCAGAACCATCTATCTTACCTCGGATACGAAGGGAATCTGGCATACGGATCTCCATGAAAATGTGGAAGTGGCCCGGGGAGAACTTCTGGGATACTGTACGGATTTTTATGGAGAGGTAATCAAGAACTATTACGCGGAAGAGGATGGGGTTGTCTTCTATTATAATACAGGTTTATCTGTGGAAGAAGGCACAGCCCTGGTCGCGTATGGAATAAGGGAGTATATGATAGCAGATGAGGCAGGCTGAGCGGGGAGATTTAACACAGGGAGCCATTGGCAGAGGAATGCTTTTATTTGCGCTGCCGTTTCTGGGGAGCAGCCTGATTCAGCAGCTGTATAATACCGTCGATCTGATTTTTGTGGGAAGGCTTCTGGGCACGGACTCGGCGGCAGCCGTCGGCGCGGGAAGTCTTCTGATTACCCTGGTTCTGGGCTTCTTTACCGGAATGAGCGTGGGAGTAAGCGTGTCGGTATCCCATGCGTACGGAGCAGGAAATCAGAAAGAACTGCATGATCTGATTCATTGCGCGGCGGGACTGGCGCTGGCGGCTTCTGCCCTGCTGATTCTGTTCGGGATATTTCTTACGCCGGCTATGCTGCGTCTGATGAATACGCCGGAAGATATTATGGATCTGGCCGTTGTCTACATCAGAATTTATTTTCTCAGTATGCTCCCGATGGTTTTTTATAATATCGGTTCCGGAATCTTAAGAGCCTTCGGAAATTCGCGTTCGCCGATGAATTATCAGCTGCTGGGCGGAATTGCCAATGTGGCGGGAAATGCGTTCTTCCTGTGCGTGCTGCACATGGGAGTGGAAGGAGTGGCGCTGGCCTCCCTGGTATCGCAGATGATGGCGGCTGTATTTACGGTAGGCCATCTAATGAAGCCGGATTTCGAATGCCGGTTACGGATCAGTGATATTGCGCTTAAGAAGCAGGTCTGCGGGAGAATCCTGAAAATCGGGATTCCGGCGGCAATTCAGTCTATGGTGATTACGCTGAGCAACCTGATTGTCCAGGCGCAGATCAACAGCCTCGGAATCGTAAGCATTGCGGCCTTCACTGCTTATTTTAAGGTGGAAAATTTTGTATATCTTCCCATCATGGCGTTTGGGCAGGCCAACACAACGTTCTGCGGGCAGAACTACGGAGCGGGAAAATGGGAAAGAATGCGGAAGGGAACGGGAGTCAGCATTCTGATGGGAATCCTTGTTACCGTGACCATAAGCACGCTCCTTCTGACGCACGGATATGGCGTATTCAGCCTGTTTTCCCAGAATGCGGAAGTGATAGAGCTGGGAATCCGCATTGCGCAGGTAACCTTTCCCTTCTATTTTATATATGTATTTCTGGAGGGCTTTTCCGGAGCGCTGCGGGGAACGGGAAAAACAATGGGGCCGATGGCGGTTATCCTTGTAAATATGTGCGGAATCCGTATGCTGAGTCTCTGGTTCCTGATGCGGCATTATCACAGCGCGGAAGGAGTGGCCGGAATCTATCCGATCACCTGGATAACTACGGCTGTCTGCCTGGGCGTGATGTATTGGCGGCAGAACAAAAAACGGAAACTTGAAATTGGTTAAAATCACTAAAAAGTGGGCGGAAAGTTTGTGAAATTTATAAAAACTTTTCCTCCACTTTTTTTGAAAAAAACCTTGCAATTCCCCGGAACTTCCTGTATAATTGCAACTGTTGTGACATTGATAGCTATGAAGCGTGAGGTTGCTGCCCATGAGGCAGGTTTTCCGTGGAGCGAATGTCAAGTTAGGAAACTGGCGACAAGTCACTGTACAAAATAACTGTCCATGCAGAGCCATGGAAACAACGTGTTGTTCGAATTCAGAGTTGGGACACACACGGGAGAGTGTACAGTCACCGCTTGTCGTACTGGTCTTTAAAAGTACGAAAAGGAGGCGACTTTTTTTATGGCAAGTCAAGTAATGAGAATCACACTGAAAGCGTATGACCATCAGCTGGTGGATGCATCCGCAAAGAAGATCATCGAAACTGTAAAGAAGAATGGAGCACAGGTGAGCGGACCGGTTCCCCTTCCTACCAAGAAAGAGGTAGTTACCATTCTGAGAGCTGTACACAAGTACAAAGACTCCAGAGAGCAGTTCGAGCAGAGAACTCATAAGAGACTGATTGATATCATTACCCCGACCCAGAAGACAGTAGATGCTCTGTCCAGACTGGAGATGCCGGCAGGTGTTTACATCGATATCAAAATGAAAAACAAGTAATCCTTCAGCTAGAATGAACACATTCGTGTTCCGCTGTAGAGAAATAAGGAGGAAAAGAAATGAAGAAAGCTATTTTAGCAACAAAAGTCGGAATGACGCAGATTTTCAATGAAGACGGCGTACTGACACCGGTTACAGTTCTTCAGGCAGGCCCCTGTGTAGTAACTCAGGTTAAGACTGTAGAGAACGACGGATACAGCGCAGTGCAGGTCGGATTCACAGACAAGAGAGAGAAGCTTGTGAACAAGGCTCAGAAGGGTCATTTCAACAAAGCAGGCGTATCTTACAAGAGATATGTGAGAGAGTTCAGATTTGAAGATGCTGAGAGCTACGCTCTGGCACAGGAGATTAAGGCTGACATCTTTGCCGCTGGCGATAAGATTGACGCAACCGCTATTTCCAAGGGTAAAGGATTCCAGGGTGCTATCAAGAGACATGGTCAGCACAGAGGACCCATGGCTCACGGTTCCAAGTTCCACCGTCATGCTGGTTCCAATGGTGCCTGCTCCGATCCGAGCAAGGTATTCAAGGGAAAAGGAATGCCTGGTCAGATGGGTCACAAGAAGATCACCATCCAGAACCTTGAGGTTGTCCGCGTAGACGCAGAGAAGAATCTGCTTCTGGTAAAAGGCGCAGTACCGGGCCCCAAGAAGTCTCTGGTTACTATCAAGGAAACAGTAAAGGTTAGCAAATAATCTTTAGCGGAAAGGAGGACTTACAGATGGCAACAGTATCTGTTTACAATATGGAAGGAAATGAAGTTGGCACAATCGACTTAAACGATGCTGTATTCGGTGTGGAAGTAAACGAGCACCTGGTACACATGGCGGTTGTAGCACAGCTTGCAAATAAGCGTCAGGGAACGCAGAAAGCAAAGACCCGTTCTGAAGTATCCGGCGGCGGAAGAAAGCCCTGGAGACAGAAGGGAACCGGTCATGCAAGACAGGGTTCAACAAGAGCTCCCCAGTGGACTGGCGGCGGCGTTGTGTTCGCACCCACACCGAGAGATTACACCATTCGTCTGAACAAGAAGGAGAAGAGACTGGCACTTAAGTCTGCTCTGACCTCCAGAGTTCTTGAGAACAAGCTTATCGTAGTAGACGAGCTGAAGTTCGACGAAGTTAAGACAAAGAATTTCGCAAACGTAATGAACAACCTGAAGGCTTCCAAGGCTCTGGTAGTTCTGAACGAGAACGATGCAAACGTAGTATTATCCGCAAGAAATATTCCTACAGTTAAGACTGCTTTGACCAATACCATCAACGTATTCGATATCCTGAAGTACAACACGGTTATCGTAACCAAGGCAGCTGTAGCAACAATCGAGGAGGTGTACGCATAATGGCAGACGTAAAGTACTATGATGTCATCCAGAAGCCGGTTATCACCGAGAAGAGCATGGATGCTATGGGCGATAAGAAGTATACTTTCCTGGTTCATACAGATGCAACCAAGACTCAGATTAAAGAGGCTGTTGAGAAGATGTTTGCCGGCACAAAGGTAAAGAGCGTCAACACCATGAATCTGGACGGAAAGAAGAAGAGACGTGGAACAGCAGTAGGTAAGACCGCTAAGACTAAGAAGGCTATCGTACAGCTGACCGCTGAGAGCGCAGATATCGAGATTTTCGAGGGGTTATAAGACTTAGCGAAACAGAGCTGAAGGCGATAGTTGAGCCTTAGTCGGACCCCGTTCGCGAACCTTAGCGAGGCATTGCCGAGCTTAGTGGAGCGAACGTCCCAGACAAGAAGCGCACCATATAGGCGGCTCCAACCGCCTGACAACTAATAATTTGAACAGAACGAAAGGAGAGAAATGTAATGGGTATCAAGACATATAATCCATATACACCTTCCAGAAGACACATGACTGGTTCTGATTTCTCTGAGATTACCAAGAAGGAGCCGGAGAAGGCACTGCTGGTATCCCTGAGCAAGAACGCAGGTCGTAACAACCAGGGTAAAATCACTGTAAGACACCGCGGAGGCGGAAGCAGAAGAAAATACAGAATCATCGATTTCAAGAGAAATAAAGACGGTATCCCCGCAACTGTAATCGGTGTAGAGTATGACCCGAACCGTACAGCAAACATCGCACTGATCTGCTACGCAGACGGCGAGAAAGCATATATCCTTGCACCCCAGGGCCTGAAGGATGGCATGAAGGTCATGAACGGACCGGAAGCCGAGGTAAGAGTAGGAAACTGCCTGCCCCTTTCCGAGATTCCTGTAGGTACTCAGGTACACAACATTGAGCTGCACCCGGGCAAGGGCGGACAGATGGTTCGTTCCGCAGGAAACAGCGCACAGCTCATGGCTAAGGAAGGCAAGTACGCAACACTTCGTCTGCCGTCCGGAGAGATGAGAATGGTTCCTTTAAATTGCAGAGCTACTATCGGAGTTGTAGGAAATGCTGAGCACAACCTGATCAACATCGGTAAGGCTGGACGCAAGCGTCACATGGGTATCCGTCCGACAGTCCGCGGTTCCGTAATGAACCCGAACGACCATCCGCATGGTGGTGGAGAAGGAAAGACCGGTATTGGTCGTCCTGGTCCCTGCACACCGTGGGGCAAGCCCGCTCTTGGTTTGAAGACGAGAAAGAAGAACAAGAAGTCCAATAAGCTGATCGTTAGAAGAAGAGACGGCAGAACATTCAAGTAAGGAGGAAAACACATGGCTCGCTCATTAAAAAAAGGACCATTTGCAGATGAGAGCTTACTGAAAAAGGTAGACGCAATGAATGAAGCAGGCGACAAGTCCGTTATTAAGACCTGGTCCCGCCGCTCCACTATCTTCCCGCAGATGGTTGGTCATACAATCGCAGTTCACGACGGAAGAAGACACGTTCCGGTATATATCACAGAGGATATGGTAGGACATAAGCTCGGAGAGTTCGTTCCGACCAGAACCTACCGTGGACACGGAAAAGACGAGAAGAAGTCTAAGCGTTAATTAAAGCGTCAAATCATTTGAAAGGAGACTCATCCAAATGGCTAAGGGACATAGAAGTCAGATTAAGAGAGAAAGAAATGCCCAGAAGGATACAAGACCGTCAGCAAAGCTTTCCTACGCTCGCGTATCTGTTCAGAAGGCATGCTTCGTATTAGATGCCATTCGTGGCAAAGATGTGGAGACAGCACTTGGTATTGTAATGTACAATCCGCGTTACGCTTCCACTCTGGTAGAGAAATTATTAAAGTCAGCAATCGCAAATGCTGAGAACAACAACGGAATGAACCGTGATAACCTTTACGTAGCAGAGTGCTACGCAAACAAGGGACCGACAATGAAGAGAATCAGACCGAGAGCACAGGGCCGGGCATACAGAATCGAGAAGAGAATGAGCCACATCACAATCGTGCTTGATGAGAAATAGGAGGTAAAGCATGGGACAGAAAGTTAATCCGCACGGCCTCAGAGTCGGCGTTATTAAAGATTGGGATTCCAGATGGTATGCAGAAGATTCCTTTGCTGATTATCTTGTAGAGGACTACAACATCCGTAAATTCCTGAAGAAGAAGCTTTACAGCGCAGGTGTTTCCAAGATCGAAATCGAGCGCGCTTCTGACAGAGTAAAGATTATCATCTACACCGCAAAGCCGGGCGTTGTTATCGGTAAGGGCGGTTCTGAGATTGAGAAGGTAAAGGCTGAGCTTGCTCAGTACACCGATAAGAAGCTTATCGTAGATATCAAAGAGATTAAGAGACCGGACCGCGACGCACAGCTGGTTGCTGAGAACATCGCACTTCAGCTGGAGAACCGTGTGTCCTTCCGCCGCGCTATGAAGTCCACCATGGGCAGAACCATGAAGGCAGGCGCTAAGGGAATCAAGACGGCTGTTGCAGGCCGTGTTGGCGGAGCCGATATGGCTCGTACCGAGTTTTACAGCGAGGGAACTATCCCGCTGCAGACACTGAGAGCAGATATTGACTACGGATTCGCTGAGGCAGATACCACCTACGGCAAGATTGGCGTAAAGGTATGGATCTACAAAGGCGAGGTACTTCCGACGAAAGGAAACAAGGAAGGGAGCGATAAATAATGTTAATGCCGAAGAGAGTAAAGCGTCGTAAACAGTTCCGCGGTTCCATGGCTGGTAAGGCCCTGAGAGGCAACAAGATCACCATGGGCGAGTTCGGTATCGTCGCTACAGAGCCGTGTTGGATTAAATCAAACCAGATTGAGGCAGCCCGTATTGCCATGACCCGTTACATGAAGCGTGGCGGTAAAGTCTGGATCAAAATTTTCCCGGATAAGCCGGTTACAGCAAAGCCTGCCGAGACTCGTATGGGTTCCGGAAAGGGTACACTGGAGTACTGGGTAGCAGTCGTTAAGCCGGGCCGTGTAATGTTCGAAGTTGCAGGCGTACCGGAGGAAACAGCTAGAGAAGCACTTCGTCTTGCAATGCACAAGCTGCCCTGCAAGTGTAAGATCGTTTCTAAAGCAGACTTAGAAGGCGGTGATAACAGTGAAGAGTAATAAGTATGTTGAAGAATTAAAGGCAAAATCTGCTGCGGAATTAAATGAGGAATTAGTAGCTGCGAAAAAGGAACTGTTCAACTTAAGATTCCAGAACGCAACCAATCAGCTTGATAACACTAGCAGAATTAAGGAAGTTCGCAAGAACATCGCCAGAATTCAGACTGTTATCGCGCAGAAGGCGAATGCGTAATAAGGCGGAAGGAGAATTATCGTGGAAAGAAATCTGAGAAAAACACGTGTCGGCAAGGTCGTAAGCGATAAAATGGACAAGACCATCGTTGTTGCTGTTGAGGAGCACGTTAAGCATCCGCTGTACAAGAAGATTGTGAAGGATACTTACAAGCTGAAGGCTCATGACGAGAACAATGAGTGCCACGTAGGTGATACCGTAAAGGTTATGGAGACGAGACCGCTGTCCAAGGACAAGAGATGGAGACTCGTTGAAATCATGGAGAAAGCGAAATAAGGTAAGGAGGTTACCGGAATGGTACAGCAGGAAACCAGACTCAAGGTGGCAGACAATACCGGTGCAAAAGAGCTTCTTTGCATCCGCGTAATGGGCGGTTCCACCAGAAGATATGCAAACATCGGTGACATCATCGTTGCCAGCGTCAAAGATGCAACACCCGGCGGAGTTGTAAAGAAGGGCGACGTTGTAAAAGCCGTAGTCGTTCGTACAGTAAAGGGCGCTCGTCGTAAAGACGGATCTTACATCAAGTTTGACGAGAATGCGGCAGTTATCATCAAGGATGACAAGAATCCGAGAGGAACCCGTATTTTTGGACCAGTAGCAAGAGAGCTTCGTGAAAAGCAGTTTATGAAAATTGTTTCACTTGCTCCGGAAGTATTATAGGAGGGTGCCAAATGTCTACAGTTAAGATTAAAAAAGGTGATACCGTTAAGGTTATTGCCGGCGCAGACAAGGATAAAGAGGGCAAAGTTATTGCCGTCAATCATAAAAACAACACTGTAATCGTAGAAGGCGTTAATATGATTACAAAGCACACCAAGCCTTCCATGGCAAACCAGAATGGCGGAATTATTCACCAGGAGGCTCCTATCGACCTGTCCAACGTAATGTACAGCCTGAAGGGCAAAGCTACAAGAGTTGGCTTCAAGATGGATGGAGACAAGAAAGTCCGCTATGCGAAAGCAACTGGCGAAGTAATTGATTAATCAAGGAAGGAGGTCGCAGAAAGTTGAGTAGACTGAAAGAAAAGTATACGAATGAAATCGTAGACGCAATGACAAAGAAATTTGGATACAAGAACATTATGGAAGTTCCGAAGCTCGACAAGATCGTCATCAACATGGGCGTTGGCGAGGCAAAGGACAATGCGAAGGTTCTGGAATCTGCTGTAAAGGATATGGAGACCATTACCGGACAGAAAGCAGTTCTGACCAGAGCAAAGAACTCTGTTGCGAACTTCAAGATCAGAGAGGGTATGGCAATCGGCTGCAAGGTTACACTTCGCGGCGAGAAAATGTACGAGTTTGCTGACCGTCTGATCAACCTGGCACTTCCCCGTGTGCGTGACTTCCGTGGTGTAAACCCGAACGCATTTGACGGACGCGGAAACTATGCGCTGGGTATCAAAGAGCAGTTAATTTTCCCCGAAATTGAATACGATAAGGTAGACAAGGTAAGAGGTATGGACGTTATCTTCGTTACAACTGCAAAGACTGACGAAGAAGCCCGCGAGTTACTGACATTATTCAATATGCCGTTCACAAAATAGGATAGGAGGAAAATTTCATGGCTAAGACAGCAATGAAGGTTAAGCAGCAGCGGAAACAGAAATTCGCAGTTAGAGAGTACAATCGCTGCAGAATCTGCGGCCGTCCGCATGCATATCTGAGAAAATACGGAATCTGCAGAATCTGCTTCCGTGAGTTAGCATACAAGGGCCAGATCCCTGGCGTTAAGAAAGCAAGCTGGTGATATTGAACACTTAATGAAAGCGAGCCGAAGGCGAAGCTTGAATTTAGTGTGAAAATCCACCTGGACACTTAGTGAAGCCAAGCCCGCAGGGCGAAGGCTGAGCTTAGTGACCATGGTGTACCGATTGATTTACCGATTTACCGCTTGTAAGAACCAAAATAGGAGGTATAAAACAAGTCATGGCATTAACAACGAATGATCCCATCGCGGATATGCTTACAAGAATTCGTAATGCAAACACCGCTAAACATGATACCGTTGATGTACCCGCTTCCAAGATGAAGATCGCTATCGCGAACATTCTGGTAGACGAGGGATACATTGCAAAATACGATCTCGTAGAAGACGGAAACTTCAAGACCATCCGCATTACCCTGAAGTATGGTAAGGATAAGAACGAGAAGATCATCTCCGGTCTGAAGAGAATCTCCAAGCCGGGTCTGCGTGTATACGCTAACAAAGAGGAGCTGCCGAAGGTACTGGGCGGCCTGGGAGTTGCTATCATCTCCACAAACAAGGGCGTAATCACAGACAAGGAAGCTCGCGCACAGGGCGTAGGCGGAGAAGTACTTGCATTTGTTTGGTAGGCATTGAACACTTAGCGAAACTGAAGTCCGTAGGACGAAGGTTGAGGTTAGTGTGAAAGCCCTTCCCGAAACTTCATGGTGCCGAGCCGAAAGGCGACGGCAGCATAAAGCTTTCGTGGAAGTGTATATATGGCCACTGAGTAAATTCGGGTGGTCGCAACTGAAAACAGAGAAGCCAAAGCAGCTTCTCCGAAAATCTAAGTTTTAGGAGGAAAAAGGCATGTCACGAATTGGTAGACATCCGGTAGCCGTTCCCGCTGGCGTAACAGTAACCATCGAGGAAGGCAACAAGGTGACCGTTAAAGGTCCGAAGGGCGAACTGGTAAGAGTACTGCCCGCAGAGATGGAAATTAAGCTTGAAGATGGTCAGGTAGTCGTTACAAGACCGAATGACCTGAAGAAGATGAAATCCTTACATGGTCTGACAAGAACTCTGATTCACAACATGGTAGTTGGCGTAAGCGAGGGATATCAGAAGACTCTTGAAGTAAACGGTGTAGGTTACAAGGCACAGAAGTCCGGCAATAAGCTGACCCTGTCTCTTGGATATTCTCATCCGGTAGAGATGATCGATCCGGAAGGACTTGAGTCTGCAGTAGACGGCAACAAGATTATCGTTAAGGGTATCGATAAGGAAAAGGTTGGCCAGTACGCAGCAGAGATCCGCGACAAGAGAAGACCTGAGCCGTACAAGGGCAAGGGAATCAAGTATGCTGATGAAGTTATCAGACGTAAAGTCGGTAAGACTGGTAAAAAATAAGTAAGGAGAGTATAAAAATGGTTAGTAAGAAATCAAGAAGCGAAGTTCGCGTAAATAAGCATAGAAAATTACGTAATCATATCAGCGGAACTGCTGAGAGACCGCGTTTGGCTGTGTTTAGAAGCAATAATCATATGTATGCTCAAATTATTGACGATACAGTCGGAAATACTCTGGTAGCAGCATCCACTATGGAAAAGAGTGTAAAGGCTGAGCTTGAGAAAACCAACAACGTTGATGCAGCAGCATACCTTGGAAAAGTAATCGCAGAGAAGGCTCTGGAAAAGGGTATCAAGACCGTTGTCTTTGACAGAGGCGGCTTTATCTATCAGGGCAAGATTCAGGCACTGGCAGACGCAGCCCGTGAGGCTGGATTGGAATTCTAGGAAAGGAAGGAAAAAGACAGATGAGACATGAGATTATCGACCCGAGTCAGCTTGAATTAACTGACAAGGTAGTGTCAATTAAGCGTGTAAGCAAAACTGTCAAGGGTGGTCGTACCATGCGTTTCACCGCTCTGGTAGTTGTCGGTGACGGCAACGGACATGTTGGCGCCGGTCTTGGAAAAGCGACTGAGATTCCGGAAGCAATCCGCAAGGGCAAAGAGGATGCCATGAAGAAGCTGGTAACCGTTGCAATTGACGAGAACAACAGTATTACACATGATTATATCGGAAAGTTCGGCAGCGCATCCGTACTGCTGAAGAGAGCACCGGAAGGTACTGGTGTTATCGCTGGAGGCCCGGCCCGTAACGTGCTGGAGCTTGCAGGTATCAAGAATATCCGTACCAAGTCTCTTGGTTCCAACAACAAGCAGAACGTTGTTCTGGCTACCATCGAGGGTCTGAAGGCACTGAAGACTCCGGAAGAAGTTGCTAAGAACCGTGGAAAATCCGTAGAAGAGATCACGAACTAGGAGGATACGGACAATGGCAGATAAGTTAAAGATTACATTGGTAAAATCCCCGATCGGAGCCATCCCGAAGCAGCGCGCAACTGTAGAGGCACTTGGCCTTCGTAAGGTAAACAAGACAGTTGAGATGCCGGATAACGAGGCAGTCAGAGGAATGATCTGGCATGTAAGACATCTGGTAAAGGTAGAAGAGATTTAATTATAATAACGGAATAGGAGGTGTCACAATGGACTTATCAAATTTGCAGTACGCAGAAGGTTCCAAGCAGAGCGGAAACTTCCGTAGAGGTCGTGGACACGGTTCAGGAAATGGTAAGACAGCTGGTAAGGGTCATAAGGGTCAGAAGGCTCGTTCTGGAGCACCGAGACCGGGCTTTGAGGGCGGTCAGATGCCGTTATACAGAAGACTTCCGAAGAGAGGCTTCACAAACAGAAATTCCAAGGTTATCGTTGGAATTAATGTAAGCGCTCTGGAAGTATTCGAGAACGACGCAGTTGTATCTGTAGAGACTCTGCTGGAGCAGGGAATCGTTAAGAATCCGAAGGATGGCGTTAAGATCCTTGGAAATGGCGAGCTTACAAAGAAGCTCACAGTACAGGCAAATGCTTTCTCCGAGGGAGCAAAAGCAAAAATTGAGGCTCTTGGTGGAAAAGCAGAGGTGATCTAATGTTCAAAACATTACAGAACGCATTTAAGATCAAGGATATCCGACAGAAGCTGATTTATACCTTTCTGATGCTTGTGGTTGTCAGACTTGGTTCTCAGCTGCCGGTTCCGGGCGTGAATCGCACCTTTTTTGCGAACTGGCTTGCAGCTCAGACCGGTGATGCATTCAATCTTCTGGATGCTTTCACCGGCGGCTCTCTGGCCAGCATGTCCATTTTTGCGTTAGGAATCAACCCGTACATTACATCTTCCATTATCATCCAGCTCCTTACCATCGCAATTCCCAAGCTTGAGGAAATGCAGAAGGATGGCGAGGACGGACGGAAGAAGCTTCAGAATATCACCCGTTACGTAACTGTAGCGCTGGCTCTCATCGAGGGTATTGCCATGACCGTAGGTTTTGGTAATCAGGGTCTTCTGGAGAACGCGACCTGGTACAACATGGCTGTTGTAGTGGTTGCGCTGACAGCCGGTTCCGCATTCTTAATGTGGGTCGGTGAGCGTATCAACCAGAACGGTGTAGGAAACGGTATCTCTATCGTCCTCCTGATCAACATCGTATCCCGTATGCCGGATGACTTTGTAACGCTGTATACAAAGTTTATGAGTGGCAAGAGCGTGGCTATGGCAGTTCTGGCAGCTTTGATTATCATCGCTGTCATCATTGTAACAGTCGTATTCGTTATCATTCTTCAAGACGGAGAGCGCAGAATCCCCGTTCAGTACAGCAAAAAGCTTCAGGGCAGAAAGGTGATTGGCGGACAGAGCACCAACATTCCGATGAAGGTCAACACCGCAGGAGTTATTCCGGTCATCTTCGCTTCATCCCTGATGTCATTCCCGGGTATCATTCTTGCTCTTCTGGGTAAGAGTGCAGGAACCGGAATCGGTGGCAAGATTATCACCGGCTTAAGTTCCAGCAGCTGGTGTAATCCTCAGCAGCCCATCTATTCGCTGGGATTGCTGCTTTACATCGTATTGGTAGTCTTCTTTGCTTACTTCTATACATCCATTACCTTCAACCCGTTGGAGATTGCGGATAACATGAAGAAGCAGGGTGGCTTCATCCCCGGCATCCGTCCGGGCCGGCCTACTTCAGACTATCTGACAAAAATTCTGAATTACATTATTTTTGTCGGTGCAATCGGCCTGATTATTGTATGTGTCGTACCGATCTTCTTCAATGGAGTATTCGGAGCAAGTGTTTCTTTCGGAGGAACATCCATCATCATCGTAGTAGGTGTTGTTCTGGAGACCATCAAGCAGATCGAATCTCAGATGGCAGTACGTTACTACAAGGGCTTCTTGAACGACTAAGAGGTAAACTTCTGTTACTGTGAACGAAGTGAACAGTAACACACTTCCGGCCTGTGCGGGACCCCGTTTCCGTACAGGCTTTCGGAAGTTTTATGGCAATTTTGCAGAGGAAATGCGAACAGCGCATTTCGAGAAGAGGAGTAACATTATGAAAATCATCATGTTAGGAGCACCGGGCGCCGGAAAAGGCACACAGGCGAAGAAAATAGCTGACAAATATCAGATCCCGCACATTTCCACGGGCGATATTTTCAGAGCAAATATAAAGGAAGGCACAGAGCTTGGCAAGAAAGCAAAGTCCTACATGGATCAGGGACAGCTGGTACCGGATGAGCTGACACTGGAGCTTATCATGGATCGGTTCCAGAATCCGGACTGCAAGAACGGCTATGTGCTGGACGGTTTCCCCCGTACCATTCCGCAGGCTGAGGCACTGACCGAAGCACTGGCAAAGAAGGGTGAGACCATTGACTACGCAATCAACGTGGAAGTACCGGATGAGAATATCATCAACCGTATGGGCGGCCGGAGAGCCTGCCTGGCATGCGGCTCCACTTATCATATTGTATATGCTCCGACCAAGGTTGAGGGCATCTGCGATCGCTGCGGCGAGAAGCTGGTTCTGCGTGATGACGACAAGCCGGAGACCGTAAAGAACCGTCTGAATGTATATCACAATCAGACCCAGCCGCTGATCGAGTATTACACCAAGCAGGGCAAGCTTGCAGAGGTGGACGGAACTCAGAGTATGGAAGACGTGTTTAACGCCATTGTCAAGATTTTAGGAGCGTAATTATGTCGGTTACAATTAAATCTGCCAGAGAAATCGAATTGATGCGCACAGCAGGCAAGCTGCTGGAAGAGGTTCACAACGAGCTTGCGGCTTTTGTAAAGCCGGGCATTTCTACCCTGGATATTGATCGTTTGGGCGAGAAGCTCATCCGGGAGAGAGGATGTATTCCAAACTTCCTGAACTATAACGGATATCCGGCTTCTATCTGTGTATCTGTGAATGACGAGGTCGTACATGGAATTCCCCATGCGGAGCATATCCTTCAGGAGGGCGATATCGTCAGCCTGGACGCAGGTCTGATTTACAAGGGCTATCACTCCGACGCGGCCCGCACCCATGCGGTAGGCAAGGTAAGTCCCGAAGCCCAGAAGCTGATGGACGTTACCAAGCAGAGCTTCTTCGAGGGCATCAAGATGGCGAAGGCCGGAAATCATCTGCATCAGATTTCCGCAGCGATTAACGATTACGTTGACCAGTTCGGCTACGGCGTTGTCCGTGATCTGGTAGGCCATGGAATCGGAACCCATCTGCATGAGGATCCGCAGATTCCGAACTTCCGTCAGCACCGCAGAGGCATTAAGCTGGTGCCGGGTATGACCCTGGCTATCGAGCCCATGATCAATGCGGGTACCTGGGAGGTCGCATGGCTGGACGACGACTGGACCGTAGTGACCGATGACGGTTCCCTTTCCGCTCATTACGAGAACACCATTTTGATTACCGATGGTGAGCCGGAAATTCTGACTCTGACACTGTAAAAAGTGACCGATGGAGAAATCTATGGAGAGAGTGGAGACAGGAATGTTCGCCAGATCAAAGGCCGGACATGATAAAGGTAAATTATATATCATATTAAGAACAGAAGGCGAATATGTATATCTGACAGATGGGAAGCTTCGCCCTATGGCGAACCCGAAAAAGAAGAAGATCAAGCATATCCAGCCTATGTACAGGACACCCGAAGGCCGGGACCTGACGAAAATAACCGATGTTGACGTAAAACGGGCCATTGTGCTTCACGAAAAGGAGGAAGAACATGTCAAAAGCGGATGTAATTGAAATCGAAGGAACAGTAGTGGAGAAGCTGCCGAACGCAATGTTTCAGGTAGAGCTGGAGAACGGACACCAGGTTCTCGCCCACATCAGCGGAAAGCTCCGCATGAACTTCATCCGGATTCTGCCGGGTGACAAGGTAACGATTGAGATGTCCCCGTATGATCTGTCCAAGGGACGGATTATCTGGAGAGATAAATAAGCTTTTATGAGAACAGGCCTTTTGCCCGTGAATGAAGGTTCAGAGACGGGCAGAGGGCCTGTTTTTATGGTGAAAAACTTGACGAATAGAGAGCTGTCACAGTATAATAAACTGATTAAACAGGAATTTCAATACAAATACAGTGGATCAAAGGAGTAATTACAAATGGCAAGTCTGTGGGGCGGAAGATTTGAGAAAGATATGGATGATATTGTAAAGAAATACAATGCATCTATTTTTTTTGATCAGAGAATGTACAACGAGGACATCGACGGCAGTATTGCCCATGTGACCATGCTGGGTAAGCAGGGCATCGTGTCTGAGGAGGAGAAGGAGCAGATTATCGCAGGTCTGAAGGCGATTCGTCAGGATATCGCGGACGGAAAGATTGTATTCAATGTGGATGATGAGGATATCCATATGGGAATCGAGAGCCGTCTCATCGAGCGCATCGGGGACGTGGGTAAGAAGCTGCATACTTCCAGAAGCCGGAACGATCAGTGTCAGGTGGACATCCGTCTGTATCTGAGAAAAGAGATTTATGAGATTTTGAACAGCCTGTGTTATCTGGAGAGTGTCATTCTGGAGAAGGCGGAGAAGTACGCGGATCAGATTACCGTGGGCTTTACCCATTTGCAGCATGCGCAGCCCATTACCATTGGCTTTGTATTTATGGCTTATTTCCAGATGTTCAAGAGAGATATTGAGCGTCTGATGGATACCGTAGAGCGTCTGAATTACAACCCGCTGGGCGCCTGCGCCCTGGCCGGAACTACCATGCCGATTGACCGTCATCTGACCAGTGAGCTGCTTCATTTTAAAGCACCCACGGAGAATGCCATGGATACCGTCAGCGACCGTGACTACAGCCTGGAGTTTTTAAGCGACGCTTCTATCTCCATGATGCATCTGTCCCGCTGGGCAGAGGAGTTCGCATGGTGGAACTCTTCTGAGTTTTCCTATATCGCCATCGACGACAGCTTCTGCACCGGAAGCAGCATTATGCCCCAGAAGAAGAACCCGGATATGGCGGAGCTGATTCGTGGTAAGGTAGGCCGTGTATACGGTGACCTGATGCAGCTTCTAACCGTTATGAAGGGAACAGCTCTGGCGTACAATAAGGACTTCCAGGAGGACAAGGAGAGCGTCTTCGACGCCATCGACACCTGGAAGGCCACCATCGACATTTTCGCGAAGATGCTGGACAAGACTGAGTTCCGGATGGATCAGATCGAGAAGCAGCTGGGCAAGGGCTTCCTGAACGCCACCGACATCGCGGAGCATTTCGCAAAGCAGGGCATTCCGTTCCGGGAGGCGCACTCCATCGTGGGCCATATGGTAAAGACCTGCGAGAACAAGGGCTGCGATTTCGAAGATCTGACCGACGAGGATCTGCAGGCCATCGACAAACGCGTGACCAAAGAGCTGCTGGGCGACATCAGCATCAAGAACTGCGTAGACGCCCGGGTATCCTTCGGCGGAACCGCTCCGTCCGAGGTACGCCGCCAGATCGAGGTGGGCCGTCAGTGGCTGAACAGCCTGGAGCGCTAAAAAGATAGCGAAAAAATTAGCGGTATAAATAAAAAAAGTACTTGCATTCTGAATCCCCGTGTGTTATCATACTAGACGTATGATCTCCACGGGGATTCTGCGCCTGTTTTTAAGTGCGCGTTTTTGGAAGATTCGTGAGATCGGGAACAAGAAACGCCTTGTTTTTCGGCATTTTTCCACTTCAAAACCCAGTTGTGGAAGAGTGAAGAAGAACGAAAGATGTGAAAGGAGGATTTTTACGATGAAAGTAAGATCATCTGTAAAACCCATTTGCGAGAAGTGCAAAATCATCAAGAGAAAAGGTAGTATCAGAGTAATTTGCGAGAATCCGAAGCACAAGCAGCGCCAGGGTTAATTCCGCAGATTGTGATAATCTTGTAGTACAATAGGTATGAGCGGCTGGCATTGAACACTTCGGTGGACACAATGCTTTCATATATATTTGTGAGCAGGAGATTATTCACAATGATATTGCTTAAAACGGAGAAATGCGTACCGCAGAGTATCTGAAAGGTCGGATAAAATATCCGGCTGGATGCGAACTTTCGTATCCCATTTAGGAAAGTGTCAGCGGGCACCTATTAAAAAACGCCCGAACCCAATTTTTTATTAAATGGAGGAATAATCAAATGGCTCGTATTTCTGGTGTAGACTTACCAAGAGAAAAGCGTGTAGAGATTGGTCTGACTTACGTATACGGCATCGGCCGCGTAAGCGCAACCAAGATTCTGGAAGCAGCAAAGGTAAATCCGGATACCCGTGTAAGAGACCTGACTGACGATGAAGTCAAGAGAATCAGCGAAGTAATCGATGCTGACTACATGGTAGAGGGAGATTTAAGACGTGAGATCGCGATGAACATCAAGCGTCTGCAGGAGATTGGATGCTACAGAGGTATCCGTCATCGTAAGGGACTGCCGGTTCGTGGTCAGAAGACAAAGACCAATGCAAGAACTCGCAAGGGTCCGAAGAGAACAGTAGCAAACAAGAAAAAGTAGGCATTGAGCACTTAGCGAATGCAAGCGCAAGGCGCGCAGCATGAGGTTAGTGCGAAAGCCCACCCGGACACTTAATGAATTCCGAGCAAAGCGAGAGAATGAATTTAGTGACCGTGGTGTTACCTTAATAATTAAGAAAGTAGGTTAGTTTAAAATGGCGAAAGTTACAAAGAAAGTGACAAAAAAGCGCGTAAAGAAAAACGTTGAACGCGGACAGGCACATATTCAGTCATCTTTTAACAACACAATCGTTACCCTGACAGATACCGAAGGAAACGCTCTGTCATGGGCAAGTGCCGGTGGTCTGGGATTTAGAGGTTCAAGGAAATCTACTCCGTATGCTGCACAGATGGCAGCTGAGACTGCAACCAAGGCAGCTTTAGTACATGGACTCAAGACTGTAGACGTTATGGTTAAGGGACCGGGTTCAGGCCGTGAGGCAGCAATCCGTGCACTTCAGGCATGTGGTCTGGAGGTAACCAGTATTCGTGACGTAACACCCGTTCCGCACAACGGATGCCGTCCGCCCAAGCGTAGAAGAGTCTAATTTAGGAGGTACGTAAGTTATGGCAGTCAATCGTGTTCCGGTTTTAAAAAGATGTCGTTCCCTTGGTCTGGAGCCGACAGTATTAGGAATTGATAAGAAGTCCACAAGAGAGTTAAAGAGAGCAAACAGAAAGATGTCCGAGTACGGACTTCAGCTTCGTGAGAAGCAGAAAGCGAAATTCATCTACGGCGTACTTGAGAAGCCGTTCCGCAACTACTACAAGAGAGCGGACAGAATGAAGGGCCAGACCGGTGAGAACCTGATGGTTATCCTGGAGAGCAGACTGGACAACGTTGTTTTCCGTCTTGGCCTTGCGAGAACCAGAAGAGAGGCTCGTCAGATCGTTGACCACAAGCACATTCTGGTAAACGGCAAGCAGGTGAACATCCCGTCCTACCTTGTAAAGGCTGGCGATGTGATCGAAATCAAAGAGAAGTGCAAGGGCTCTCAGAGATACAAGGATATCGTAGAGGCAACTGCAGGAAGACTGGTTCCGGAGTGGCTTGAGGCTGACCTCGAGGCTCTGAAGGGAACTGTAAAAGAGCTTCCGAGCAGAGAAGTCATCGACGTTCCGGTTGATGAGATGCTTATCGTCGAGCTGTATTCTAAGTAATTCTGAATATATATCGACAGCATAACACCCAAACAAAATGTGAAGGAGGAGCCTTTTAGTGTTCGAGTTTAATAAACCGAAAATTGAGATTGCAGAGATTTCAAATGATAAGAAGTATGGAAAATTTGTGGTTGAGCCGCTTGAGAGAGGCTATGGTACGACACTGGGCAATTCACTGAGAAGAATCATGCTTTCTTCGTTACCGGGTGCAGCAGTCAGCCAGGTGAAGATCGAAGGCGTTCTGCATGAGTTCAGTTCTATTCCGGGAGTTAAGGAAGATGTAACTGAGATCATCATGAACATCAAGAATCTGGCCATTCGGAATACAAGCGACAGCAACGAAGCGAAAGTCGCCTACATCGAGTTCGATGGAGAGGGCGTAGTCACAGCAGCTGATATTCAGGCAGATCCCGATATCGAGATTCTGAACCCGGAGCTTGTCATCGCTCATCTGAACGGCGGCGCAGACAGCAAGCTGTACATGGAGCTGACGATTACGAAGGGCAGAGGCTATGTGAGTGCAGATAAGAATAAGAATCCGGATCTCCCCATCGGAGTGATCGCGATCGATTCTATCTATACACCCGTTGAGCGTGTAAATATGACAGTGCAGGATACCCGTGTAGGTCAGGTAACTGACTACGATAAGCTGACACTTGACGTATATACCAACGGAACCCTGGTTCCGGATGAGGCTGTCAGCCTTGCTGCAAAGGTACTGAGCGAGCATCTGAGCCTGTTCATCGACCTGTCCGAGAATGCCAAGACCGCAGAGGTTATGGTAGAGAAAGAGGACAATGAGAAGGAAAAAGTGCTTGAAATGAGCATTGACGAGCTGGAGCTTTCCGTTCGTTCCTTCAACTGCTTGAAGAGAGCAGGAATCAATACAGTAGAAGAACTTTGCAACAGAACTCCGGAGGATATGATGAAGGTTCGTAACCTGGGTCGTAAGTCCCTGGAGGAGGTACTTGCAAAACTGAAGGAGCTGGGTCTCCAGCTGAACCCAAGCGAAGAGTAATCTTCGCTTGGGTGATACGTAAACACTATGGAAGAAAGCCCTCCCCAGTAAGACCGAAGACGCATGGGGATGCGGCTCCACAGATGGAGGAAAATCAAAATGGCAAAGTATAGAAAACTGAGCAGAACATCCAGCCAGAGAAAGGCTCTCCTGAGAAATCAGGTAACCGCTCTTCTGGAGAACGGCAAGATTGTAACAACCGAGGCTAAGGCGAAGGAAGTTCGCAAGATTGCTGAGGGACTGATCGCACTGGCAGTAAGAGAGAAGGACAACTTCGATACTGTTACTGTAACCGCTAAGGTTCCGCGTAAGGACGCTGACGGAAAGCGCGTAAAGGAAGTTGTAGACGGCAAGAAGGTTACCGTATACGACGAAGTAGAGAAGACCATCAAAAAGGATCAGCCGTCCAGACTGCATGCCAGACGTCAGATGCTGAAGGTTCTCTACACTGTAACTGAGGTTCCGACCGCAGCTGCAGGAAAGAAGAAGAACACCAAGAAGGTTGACCTGACAGCGAAGCTGTTCGACGAGATCGCACCGAAGTACGCAAGCCGCAATGGTGGTTACACCAGAATCGTAAAGATCGGCCAGCGTAAGGGCGATGCAGCTATGGAAGTAGTTCTGGAGCTGGTATAAGCCTTAACGAATTGTTCGAGATTCTTTGATTGAACTTAGAATGCCCCCGGGCTGGAGAAATCCGACGCGGGGGCATTTTTATGATACGAACTGGAAAATTCTGGGTGAACCATCCGGCGCAGAATATGGGTGAAATATGCATTTTTCTTGCACTTTCTTTCCATGGATAGTAAAATAATATCAAGTATGTAATGCGCCTGCGCATAAGGCGCACTTTTCATCATGCAGTCTGGATAAAAAGGATCCACAGAGGAGGACAAATTATGATATCACAGGAATGCTACGAGCTTGGCAGCAAAAGTTCTGTTATAAGAGAGATTTTTTCCTACGGACTGAAGAGAAAGGCTGAGATAGGCGAGGATAAAGTCTATGATTTCAGCCTGGGCAATCCCAGCATCCCGGCGCCGGAATCCGTGAAAAAGGCGATTTTGGAGCTGATGGAGCTGCCGCCGGAAAAAGTTCACGCATATTCTCCGGCACCGGGTGATCCGAAGGTGCGTACGGCCATTGCAGATTCTTTGAATCGTCGTTTCGGCGAGAGCTTCCGAATGGAAAATATCTTTATGACCTGCGGAGCTGCAGCTTCCCTGAATATCTGTCTGAAAGCCCTGCTAAACGCAGGAGAAGAAGTCATTACCTTTGCGCCGTTCTTCCCGGAGTATCGTGTCTGGGTCGAGGGCGTGGGTGCTACCCTGAACGTAATCCCGGCGAAGTTGCCGGATTTCCAGATCGACGCAGCAGCCTTCGGGCAGGCTATCACACCGAAGACCAAGGTGGTTATTGTAAATACCCCGAATAATCCCTCAGGAGTTGTCTATTCCGAGGAAACAATCAAGAATCTTTGCACAATACTGAAAAAGAAATCCGAGGAGTATGGTGCGCCCATTTATCTGATTACTGATGAACCTTACCGGGAGATCGTGTACGATGATATTAAGGTGCCTTACCTGACAAAGTATTATGACAACACGTTGGTTTGCTATTCCTACAGCAAATCTCTGTCCCTGCCGGGCGAGCGTATCGGGTATATTGTCATTCCGGATCGCATTGCCGACCATGAGCATGTGGCTCCGGCCATCGCGGGCGCTGCCCGGGTGCTGGGCTTTGTGTGCGCGCCGTCCCTGTTTCAGCAGGTGGTGGCAAAGTGCGTGGACGATACCGGAGATATTTCCGCCTATAAGAAGAATCGGGACATTCTGGTGGACGGCCTCAAGCAAATCGGCTACACTTGTGTAAAACCTCAGGGAGCCTTCTATCTGTTCATGAAGGCGTTGGAGGAGGACGCCTACGCTTTTTGTGAGCGTGCAAAGAAGTTTGACCTGCTTCTGGTACCCAGCGACGATTTTGGCTGCCCGGGCTATGTGCGGATTTCCTACTGCGTATCCGAGAAGACCATTGTGGATTCCATGCCGGCCTTTGAGAAGCTGATGGAGGAATATAGAACGAATGCTGTTTAATTCGCTGCAATTTGCAATCTTTTTCCCTGTGGCGGCGCTTATTTACTTCGTAATTCCGAAGAAAATGCGCTGTCTCTGGCTTCTTCTTGCAAGCTACGTATTTTATATGAGCGCCAGCCCGAAATACGTGGTCTTTCTGCTGTTCTCCACGCTGGTCACCTACGCTGGCGGCCTATTGGTGGAGCGGGCGGAAGCGAAAAAGAAGAAATTTTATATGGGGCTGACCTTTCTGTGCAGCCTGGGCGTGTTGGGCCTTTTGAAGTATTTTGATTTCCTGCTGGGTAATGTAAATGCATTGCTTGGGCTTGCGGGGATTGCTCCTGTAAACAAGCCTTTCAGCATCGGCCTGCCGGTGGGAATCTCCTTTTATACCTTCCAGTCCCTGGGCTATATGGTGGACGTCTATCGGGGCGACACAAGGGCAGAACGGAACATTCTGAATTACGCCCTGTTCGTGTCCTTCTTCCCGGTGATTTTGTCTGGCCCCATCGAGCGCTCCGGCAATCTGCTCCGCCAGATTCGAGAGCTTCCGGAGAAAGCCCTGTGGAATTATGGGCGGGTGGCGGGCGGCCTGACGCTGCTCTTATTTGGCCTGTTCCAGAAAATGGTCATCGCGGACCGGATTGCCATTCTGGCCAATCAGGTCTTTGACAACTATCACATGTATGGCACCTTCGGCCTGACCGTGGGAGCCATTGCCTATACGATTCAGATTTACTGCGATTTCGCCAGCTATTCCATGATGGCCTTCGGCGTGGCGAAGGTGCTGGATTTTGGGATCATCGAGAACTTCCAGACGCCCTATTTCTCGCGGTCCATGCGGGAGTTCTGGCGCAGATGGCACATCTCCTTAAGCAGCTGGTTCCGGGATTATCTCTATATTCCCCTGGGCGGCAGCCGCTGTGGGAAATGGCGCAGATATTTCAATCTGATGGTGACCTTCCTGGCCAGCGGTCTGTGGCACGGCGCCAGCTGGAGCTTCGTGGTCTGGGGCGGACTGCATGGGCTTTATCAGGTCATTGGATATGAACTGCGGGGTATGAAGGACCGTATCAATGAAAAGCTGCATACAAAGACGGATTGTCTCAGCTACAAGCTGGGGCAGGTGCTGGTAACCTTCTGCCTGACGGCCTTTGCCTGGATCTTTTTCCGGGCGGGCAGCCTCAGGGATGCTTTCGGCTATATCCGTCGGATGGTGACCAAGCCGGATCCCTGGTGTCTGTTTAATGGAGAACTTTATAATCTGGGCCTGGATCGGGTAGAAATGAATGTATTGTTCGTTGGTCTTCTGATTTTACTGCTGGTGGATTTGGTTCGATACTTCAAAAAGCAGCAGTTGGATGTTTATTTGGCAAAGCAGAATCTCTGGTTCCGGTGGGGCGTGCTGCTGGCGCTGATTGCGGCGGTGGCCATCTTTGGCATCTACGGGCCGGGATATGACGCCCAGCAGTTTATCTATTTCCAGTTTTAGGAGAATTACATGAAAAAGAAACTAATCGGTACGGTTGTATTTCTGGCGCTGGCGGCGGGGCTTCTGTGGAAGCTGAACGATGCGTTCCGTCTCAAGCAGGAGGACGGCATCGTTCCCATGGAGCTCTTTTACGAGCAGGAGCCGGGGACCATCGACGTGATGTTCTACGGAAGCAGCCATACCTATTCCGATATCAACCCGGCGGTGCTTTGGGATCAGGAGGGGATCTCCTCCTACGATCTGGCGGGGAGCCTGCAGCCCCTCTGGAACACCTATTATTACATGAAGGAGAGCCTGAAGTATCAGACACCTAAGGTCATGGTGGTGGAGCTGGTGCGGGCCATCGAGGGCCGGGACTACATCGAGGAGGCCCGGACGGTAACCAACACCTTCGGCATGAAATTTTCGAAAGATAAGATCGAAGCTATTCGGGTCAGCACGCCGGACAATCTGATTCCCTATCTGTTGGGTTATCCGGTGTATCATTCCCGGTATACGGAGCTTTCCCGGGCGGATTTCGCGGCGTATCGGGGTGATCCCCACGGCAAGGCCTCCAAGGGCTATTATCCGCTGTATGTGACGAAAGCCTATGACTCCATGGCAGATATGAGTGAGATCACCGAAAGCAGCGACCTGGCTCCCAAGTCCGAGGAATATCTGCGGAAAATCATTGCATTGGCAAAAGAAGAGGACATTCCGCTGGTGTTTATGATTTCCCCTTATCAGGGCATCATCGAGAGCGAGCAGATGATTTTTAACCGATGCGGGGAAATCGCGGAGGAGGAGGGTATTCCGTTCCTGGATTTCAACCGGATGTACGATGAACTGGGGCTTAACCCGGAGACGGATATGGCGGAGGCTTCCCATCTGAATTATCGGGGAACCGGGAAGCTGAGCCGTTATCTGGCTGGGTGGCTGGCGTCAAACTATGATCTGGCCGATCATCGGGGCGATGAGACTTATGCCAGTTGGGAGGAAAATGCGGCCGACTGGAAGCAGAAGGACGCAAACCAGATGCTGACAGAGGAGGAAGGCTGGTATGATTTCCTGCAGCTACTTTCGGAAAATGAGGGAACCTATACCTATGTGATTGGTCTGACCGGCGCTTATGACAATGGAGAGCAGCCCATCGGCGAGGTGCTCTCGGAGCTTGGCGTGCCGGAGGAGGTGCTGGAACAGGGTGGTGTCTTTATCGGTGGCGTGGACGGCGGAACCGTGTTGCCTGGCGGAGCGGATGGTTCCTGTGTGCTGGAGTTTGCGGCTTCCGATCTGGAAGTGAAGGGCAGCGGGGGAAATCAGTCTGTCGTGTATAGTGGTGAGAGTGAGTTAAAAACGCTTAATGGTATCAATGTGCTGGTGTATGACCATTTCACCGAGAGTCTGGTGACGGCGGTGGGTTTTGACGCTGAGAACGGATATACCTGTGTGCATTAATGCAAAAACAGTCTCGCAAAATATATATTTTTAAGGATGCAGCAGGCGAGATAGATGATAAAAAAACAGGGTAATTTACAAAATATTAAGAAAGATTCTATGACATATTAAAAATATATCGCTAGAATAAAAACAGTTGCTGTTCTGAGTTACTTTTTTCGACAGAAAATTTGGAAGGAAGAGCGGGAACAGCAACAGCAGAGGTAAGAAATGAAATACGAACATATGGAGCCTGCCCGCTTCGTCTCCCGGTCCAATCGGTTTGTGGCTTACGTGGAGCAGAACGGCCAGCAGGAGATCTGCCATGTGAAAAACACGGGCCGCTGTAAGGAGCTGCTGATTCCCGGCGCGGAGCTGTATGTGCAGCGCTTCGATAACCCGGCCCGGAAGACGGCGCTCGACCTGGTTTCCGTGAAAAAAGGTAAGCAGTGGGTGAATATGGATTCCCAGGCTCCCAACAAGGTGGTGGCGGAATGGCTGAAGGCAGGCGGACTGGGCATGACAGACATCTTTGTGAAGCCCGAGTGCAAGTATGAGAATTCCCGATTTGACTTTTATCTGGAATATGCGGGCCGTAAGGCCTTTATGGAGGTCAAGGGCGTGACCCTGGAGGAGGATGGCGTGGCCCGTTTTCCGGACGCGCCCACCGAGCGGGGCGTGAAGCATATGGAGGAGCTGATGCGCTGTGTCGAGGACGGATATGATGCGTATGTCTGCTTCGTGATACAGATGAAGGGCGTCACGCGGCTGGAGCCCAACGACCGGACTCATCCGGCCTTTGGAGAGGCGCTGCGGAGAGCAGCGAAGGCCGGCGTGAAGGTGCTGGCTTATGACTGCCTGGTGAAGCCGGATGAGCTGAAGATAGACAAGAAAATAGAGGTTTGTCTTTAAGTAAAAAATTTAAAGTTATTTTTAGTAGAAAATAGAGGTTTATTTTTGAAGAAAGATTTGAATGTAGACTGCAATACAAAAAAAGAGGAACAGCAGAAAAAATCGGATGTTACAGCAGTGGGCGACAGCCAGTTGGCCGCTATCGTGCAGCCGCTCCTGTCCTGGTATGACACCCACGCCCGCGTCCTACCTTGGCGGGAGCACCCGGCTCCCTATCGGGTCTGGGTATCGGAAATCATGCTGCAGCAGACGAGAGTGGAGGCGGTAAAGCCCTATTTTGAGCGCTTTATGACGGCGCTTCCCACCATCCGCGATCTGGCGGAGGCTCCCGAGGATGTCATCCTGAAGCTGTGGGAAGGGTTAGGATATTATAACCGTGTCCGAAATATGCAGAAAGCCGCCCGGAAGCTGGTGGCAGAATACGACGGTCAGATGCCTGCGGATTTTGATGCGATTCTGGCACTGCCGGGCATCGGAAGCTACACGGCGGGCGCCATCGCGTCCATTGCCTTCGGCCTGCCCTACCCGGCTGTGGACGGCAATGTGCTCCGGGTTCTGTCCCGCATTGAAAAGAACTATGACGATATCCTGAAGCAGTCGGTAAAACGGCGCTTTGAGCAGGAAGTGAAGGCAGTAATCCCGGCAGACCGGGCCGGTGATTTCAGCCAGTCATTGATCGAGCTGGGAGCTATCGTCTGTGTCCCTAACGGCGCGCCCAAATGCGGAGAATGTCCGCTGGCGGCATTATGCGAGGCACATAAAAATGGCGTGGAGACGGAACTCCCGAAGAAAACTCCGCCCAAAAGCCGCAGAATCGAAGATAAGACGGTTTTGGTACTGGTGTCGGACAATCAGGCTGCCCTCCGCAAACGGCCAGCGAAAGGGCTTCTGGCAGGGCTCTACGAGTTGCCGAACCTGGAAGGCTATCTGAACTCGGAGCAGGTGCTGGATTATGTGAAAGCGGAAGGTCTGTCCGCCATCCGAATCCAGGCGCTTCCGGCGGCAAAGCATATTTTCAGCCACATTGAATGGCATATGGCCGGATATGTGGTGAAGGTAGAGGAGCCGGAGCAGCAGGAAAATGACGCTTCGGACAGCCACGATTCCCCGGGAAAGCTGTTCTTCGTGGAAAAGCAGCAGATGGAAGAGAAATATTCGATTCCGGCGGCTTTTGCGGCCTATAC
Organism: Candidatus Dorea massiliensis AP6; assembly: GCF_964245105.1. Lineage (NCBI taxonomy): Bacteria > Bacillati > Bacillota > Clostridia > Lachnospirales > Lachnospiraceae > Dorea > Candidatus Dorea massiliensis. The sequence continues at coordinate 49,700 of NZ_CAXTKW010000002.1, forward strand.
GGAATATTTTAAGCATAGATACTAGAGGTTTTATGGAGGAACGATTTATCATGTACGACTGCATTATCATCGGTTCCGGAATCGCAGGCGCTGCGGCGGCCAGAGTGCTGGCGGAGGAGCAGGGCAAGAAGGTTCTGGTACTGGAAAAGAAACACCATATCGGCGGCAACTGCTACGACGGGAAGGACGAGTACGGCATCCTGGTACACTGGTACGGCCCGCACATCTTCCACACCGGCAACGAGGAGGTCTATGAGTGGCTGTCCCGTTTCACCGACTGGTACGCCTTCGGCCACGAGGTAGTAGCCCGGGTGGGCGACAAGCTTCTGCCGGTTCCCTTCAACCTGAATACCCTGAAAATGGTCTACGGCGAGGAAAAAGCCGCAGTATTGGAGAAAAAGCTGGTGGATACCTTCGGCTTCGGCGCGCGGGTGCCGATTCTGAAGCTGCGGGAGCAGCAGGACGAGGATCTGCGGGCCATCGCGGACTACGTCTATGAAAATGTTTTCCTGCGCTACACCATGAAGCAGTGGGGTCAGACCCCGGAGGAGATCGACCCGGCAGTCACTGGCCGCGTTCCGGTGGTCATTTCCTATGATAACCGGTATTTCGGGGACAAATATCAGGGTATGCCCAGGGATGGTTTTACGCCCATGTTTGAGAAAATGCTGGCTCACCCGAACATTGAGATCCGCACCAATACCAACGCGAAGGACGCACTGGTCATTTCCGAAAAGGAGGGCAAGGTACTGCTGGAAGGTCAGGAGTTCCATGGCACAGTTATTTATACCGGCCCGGTGGACGAGCTCTTCGACTGCCGCTTCGGACGGCTGCCGTATCGGACTCTGCGCTTTGATTTTGAACACTATGACAAGCCCGATTACCAGGGGCACAGCGTGGTGAACTACACGGTCAGCGAGGATTACACCCGTATCACCGAGTTCAAATATCTGACCGGTCAGAAGGCCGACAGCACTACGATTGTGAAGGAATATCCCTTCGCGTATACCGGCGCAGAGGGCGAGATTCCCTACTACGCCATCATGAATGAGGAAAATAACGCATTGTACCGAAAGTATGCGGATCTGGCGGCGCAGATACCGGATTTCCACCTTCTGGGCAGACTCGCAGAGTACAAATACTACAATATCGACGCCATGGCGGCAAAGGCCATCGCCCTTGCCCGCTCTCTGGCGTAAAAAGGAGGAAGCATGAAACTTTTATCCGTAGCAATTCCCTGTTACAATTCCGAGGCTTATATGCGTAACTGTATTCATTCCCTGCTGGCAGGCGGCGAGGAAGTGGAGATTATCATCGTGGACGACGGTTCCAGGGACGGCACCGCGGCCATTGCCGACGAATATGCTGAAAAATATCCGACCATCGTGAAGGCGGTTCATCAGGAAAACGGCGGTCACGGTGAGGCAGTCAACGCAGGCCTTCGCAACGCCACCGGTCTTTACTTCAAGGTGGTAGACAGCGATGACTGGGTATCTATTTCCGCTTACAAGGAGGTATTAAAGACTCTGGAGAAGCTGGCCGGCGCAAAGCCTATGGTGGATATGCTTATCAGTAATTTCGTCTATGAAAAAGAGGGCGCAAAGCATAAAAAAGTCATGAGCTACCGCTCTGCGTTTCCCCAGGATCAGGTCTTTACCTGGGATGATGTGAAATTCCTGCACAAGGGGCAGTATATTCTGATGCATTCGGTTATTTATCGCACCAAGCTGCTCCGGGAATGTGGACTGGATCTGCCAAAGCACACCTTCTATGTGGATAACATCTTTGTGTACCATCCGTTGCCCCATGTGAAGTATCTGTACTATCTGGATGTGAACTTTTACCGCTATTTCATTGGCCGCAGTGATCAGTCTGTCAACGAGAGCGTTATGATTGGCCGCATCGACCAGCAGCTGAAGGTCAACCGCATCATGATCGATGACTACAAGCTCTCCGACGTGCGTCAGATTCCCAACCGGAAGCTGCGCCACTATATGAAGAATTACCTGGAGATCATCATGGTGGTATCTTCGATTATTGCCATTCGTTCCGGTACCGAGGAGAACCTGGAGAAGAAGTACGAGCTCTGGAAATACCTGAAAAAGAAAGACCCGAAGACCTACTATGAGCTCAAATGGGGCGTCCTGGGCCGTACTATGAACCTGCCGGGCAGAACAGGCCGGAAGATATCGGAAGTGGCTTATAAGATTGCGAATAAGTTTGTTGGATTTAACTAGAAAGAAATGAAGAAACGCTGCGGATTCGTATATGTGGACGCAGATGACGAAGGAAACGGCACTTACAAGCGTTATCGGAAGGATTCTTTCTACTGGTATAAAAAATAATTGAGACAAATGGCGCTGAATCAGAATAAAAAACAAAATCAGGCTGGCAGATCAGACACATATCTGATCTGCCAGCCGTTCTCATTTCTCATAAAATTCTTTTTAAATAACGGTCTCTCTCTTCCTCTTCGGCACCCGTTCCCGTGTGAACGAGAACTCCATCCGATACACGATCTGATCCATCAAAGTACCCAGCACGATACCGGCCATCACGTCCAGGGCGGAGTGCTGCTTCAGGAACATGGTCGCCAGGATGATGGAAATCATCAATATAAAGGAACCGCCGTAAATCAGGCGATTGCGGCCAAGCTTCGGGTTATTCACCACAGCCCGGTGGGCTGCAATGGAATTGAATACATGGATACTCGGGAAAATGTTCGTCGGGGTATCCGCCTGGTACAGAATCTGCACCGCAAAGGTGAAGATATTGTGCCGTGGAAGCTCGGTGGGCCGCAGCAGGTGTCCGTTCGGATAGATGGTGGAGATTACCAGAAACAGTGTCATTCCGGTAAACAGGAAGAAACAGTAGCGGTAAAACTCTTTTTTCGTTCCCTTGAAGAACAGATACAGGAATACGGCGGCAATGTATACAAACCATAGCAGATACGGCACAATGAAATATTCCACGAAAGGAATCTTATCGTCCAGCCATACATGAATCACATGGTAGGGCTGGTTGGCCCGGCTTTCCAGCCAGAAAAACCAGGGCAGATAGATAAAGCCGTAAAGCAGAACCCAGGCGTGCTTATATTTCTGGAAAAATGCTTTCATGCTGTCAACCTCCTTCTATGAACAATAAAATTTATCAGAAACCCTGTGAAAAACGGGGCTGTTCATTTCTGAATCGCAGTATAGCACAAAGCTATTTCCGGTTCAATCAGGTTCATAATTTTTTAAGAAAAAAATCACATTTTACAGGACATTCTCCATAATATACAAAAGCGTTCCGCAAAGTAATGTTATGTAAATAAAATCAGAATTATGCGTTCTTTCCGGCTGCAATCAAAGTCAGGATCTGGGGGCAGCAGGCCATTTTTACAGTGCCTTCCATAAGGCAGGTTTCACCGTCCGTATGGAGCGGCAGCGTGCCGGTGACAGTCACTTCCGCGCTCCTGGCCCGGAAGATGTGGACGCCCGGGAAAATGGTGTGGAAACCCGCGTAAGCAGTCGGAAGCATCAGGGCGATCAGAAGCTTTCCGAGACGGTTGACCACGAAGATATCAAGAACTCCGTCGTGGATATCCGCATGAGGAGCCAGCTTCAGTCCGCCGCCCTCGCAGTCGCAGTTCATGCCGGATACGAAATAGGCCTTCGAGAAAGTCCGTGATTTCCCATTGCTCAGAGTAATAGTTACAGGGACTGGTTTACATAAAATCAACTGCTTCAGCGCAATACCGGCGTAGGTAAGCTTGCCCAGATGCAGATGGTTCAGAAAGTTTTTCATCCGGGAATTCAGTGCCTCATGGCAGACTGCGGCGTCAAAGCCACAGCCGCAGCTTACGGCAAAATAGCGCTTCTGTCTGCCGAGCTCCATCAATCCCAGGTCGAGCTTATCGAAGCGGGTGGGATGCAGGATATTCTGAACCGCAGCTTCGGTATCGGTGGGCAGCCCCATACACCGGGCAAAATCATTGCTGGATCCGGTGGGGATGTAGCCGAGGGTTACACGGGAAAAATCCCGGATGCCATTTATTACTTCATTGACCGTTCCGTCTCCGCCCACGGCAATCAGTGTCAGGCGTTCCGTCCGCGCAGTGATTTCAGCGGCCAGTTCGGTAGCATGAGTCCGGTAGGCGGTGAAAAATACCCGGTATTCCACATCCTCCTGATCCAGTATGCGTTCCGCCTTCTGCCATACGTATTTTCCGTTGCCGGAACGGGAACCGGGATTCACAATAAAATAGTACATGGCCTGTTCTCCTGCCTTTCTCCTGCGTTTTGAAATCTCGTTTTTATGGTTCCAGTATAGCATCGGGAAAAATCGGGTTCAAGAGTAGAAATGCCTAAAATCAGCTAATAGAATTTTCAGAAATTGATATGATTGACGGATACAGACAGATCGTGTACAATATAAGAAATATGGGCTGATCTGCCCATGGAGAATAAACGGAAAGAAAAAGGAGCTTTACATGAAGAAAGCAGTGATTATAGGAGCCGGACCGGCAGGTGTGACGGCTGCATATGAATTATTGAAGAAATCTGACGAGTACGAGGTGCTGATTCTTGAGGAGAGCCAGGAGATCGGCGGTATCTCGCGAACAGTGCGTTACAACGGTAACCGTATGGATATCGGCGGCCATCGTTTCTTTTCCAAGGATGACCGTGTAACCGCGTGGTGGGATGAGATTATGCCGCTGCAGGGCGCGCCGTCCTACGACGATAAGGTGCTGGGACGTACGATTCCGCTGAGGGCGGGCGGACCGGATCCGGAGAAGGAAGACCGGGTTATGCTGACACGTAACCGTGTATCCCGCATTTATTATCAGAAGAAGTTCTTCGATTATCCGGTTAAGATGAACGCGCGGACCATTAAGAACATGGGCTTTGCCACCACCATGGTAGCAGGCTTCAGTTACCTGAAGGCAGCTGTAGCCAAGAAGCCGGAGGACTCTCTGGAGAATTTCTATATCAACTGCTTCGGTAAGAAGCTGTATTCCATGTTTTTCGAGGGTTACACTGAGAAGCTGTGGGGACGTCATCCCAGCGAGATCGATGCTTCCTGGGGTGCGCAGCGTACCAAGGGCTTGTCTATCATGGGCATTCTGAAGGATAATTTCCAGAAGCTGCTGCCTCAGAAGCAGGACAAGCATCAGGTACAGACTTCTCTGATTGAGGAGTTCAATTATCCGAAGTACGGCCCGGGCCAGCTGTGGGAGACCGCAGCAGCCGAGGTAGAGAAGATGGGCGGCGAGATCCGCAAGGGCTGCAAGGTGACCAGACTGCACACGGCAGATGGCCGCGTGCAGAGCCTGTCTTATGTACAGAACGGAGAGGAGCACACTATCGAGGGCGACGTATTTATTTCCTCCATGCCGGTGAAGGATCTGGTAGGCGGCATGAACGACGTGCCGGAGGATATGAGCAAGATCGCGGCGGGACTGCCCTACCGTGATTTCGTGACTGTAGGACTTCTGGTGGACAAGCTGAACCTGAAGAACGAGACCAAGCTGAAGACCCTGAACAATATCGTTCCGGACTGCTGGATTTATGTTCAGGATGTGGGTGTAAAGCTGGGTCGTATCCAGGTATTCAATAACTGGTCCCCGTATCTGGTATCCGATCCGGATCATAAGGTATGGATTGGTCTGGAGTACTTCTGCAGCGAAGGCGACAAGTACTGGAACATGAGCGAAGAGGAGTGGGTACAGTTCGGTATCTCCGAGCTGGTAAAGATGGGCGTCATCACCAGCGAGAAGGACGTGCTGGATTCCCACAGAGAGCGTGTAAAGAAGGCATATCCGGCATACTTCGATACCTACGATCATATGGATGACCTGATCAAGTATCTGGACACCTTCGAGAACCTCTACTGCGTAGGTCGTAACGGTCAGCACCGCTACAATAACATGGATCACTCCATGGCCACCTCCTTCGAGACCGTGGACAACATCCTGAGCGGCAGAAAAGACAAGAAGAATATCTGGAGCGTGAATACGGAGAAAGAGTATCACGAAGAGAAGAAAGAAGCATAAAATAAAAGTCCCGACAGGTTTACACATAGCCTGTCGGGACTTTTATTTTATGTAATAGGAAATTTCGATGGAATCCCCTATTACATAAATAATATTTACGCTGCGAACTTCTGCCAGTATCCCATCACAAAGATGAACAGTACAATCAGCGGAAGAATGTAGCTTACATAGAACCGCGCCCACTGCGGAAACTTGATGCCCTTGCCGGCGTCTGCCTCGGCGATGAACCTATCCCAGCCCCAGCCGTAGCGGCTGGTACAGAATAAAAGGTACATAAGGCTGCCCAGGGGAAGCAGATTGTTGGAGACGATGAAGTCCTCCAGATCCTGGATGGTGCTTCCGGCGCCCAGGGGCGCGATGCCGCTCCATACATTGAAGCCCAGTACGCAGGGCATGGAGAGAACCAGAATCAGAATCAGGTTTACAAGGACAGATTTCTTACGGGTCCAGCCCCAGAGGTCAATGCCGAAGCTGATGATATTTTCAAATACGGCAATGATGGTGGACAGGGCTGCGAAGCTCATAAATACGAAGAACAGGGTTCCCCAGAGGCGGCCGCCTGCCATCTGGTTGAAGATATTTGGCAGGGTGACGAAAACCAGTCCCGGTCCCTCACCCGGGTCTACACCAAAGGCAAAGCAAGCCGGAAAGATAACCAGTCCGGCCATCAGCGCAACGACAGTGTCCAGGATGCAGATGTTTACAGATTCTCCCATTAACGTACGGTCGCGGCTGATATAGCTTCCGAAGATAGCCATAGCGCCGATACCAAGACTTAAGGTGAAGAATGCCTGCCCCATGGCAGCAAAGATCACCTCGCCGACGCCATTTTCCACAATCTTGCTGAAATCCGGAATCAGGTAGAAGCGAAGGCCTGCACCTGCGCCCGGCAATGTAACGCTTCGGATACAGAGAACCACCAGGATTACCAGCAGGAAGGACATCATGACTTTTGTGATACGCTCCACACCGTTCTGCAGGCCCATGCTGCAGATACCGAAAGCCAGAAGCACAGCTACGATCATCCAGAAGGTCATGGAACCCGGGGAAGCCAGCATATCGTTGAAGACACCGCCAACCGCATCCGGTGTGAGACCATGGAAGGAACCGGAGGCCATCTTAAAGATATAGGAAATCATCCAGCCACCCACGGTGGTGTAGAACATCATCAGCAGGTAATTGCCCGCCATGGCAATATAGCCTTCAATGTGCCATTTGGTGCCCTTTGGCTCCAGTACATGGAAGCTCCGGGCTGCGGACTTGCGGCTTGCGCGGCCCACCGCGAACTCCATGGCCATAATCGGCATGCCTAAGATAACAAGGAATACCAGGTAAATCAGTACAAAAGCAGCTCCGCCGTATTTACCGGTGATATAAGGAAAGCGCCATACATTGCCCAGGCCGATGGCACAGCCGGCTGAAATCAGAATAAAGCCCAGCCGGGATGAGAATTTTTCACGTTTCTCCATTGTAAATCTCCCTCTTGCTATTAAAAATAAATTCGTGACTTATCATAGCAGAGAATGCAGCGGTGCGTCAATGCGACGCATCAACGCTTCGAAACGGCAATACGGCAATACAAAAAAAGGAAGCTCCCCTGCTGGAAGCTTCCTTTAAGTTGTTTTCAATATGGAGTTGTTTTATACGGATAAGTAATTCTGCGTTATAAAGCAGTCTTGAAAATAGAACTCCGGTAACGCTCCAGCACCAGCAGCAGAATCGTGCCGATGATGGTGGCGGTCAGAATCTCGCCGAGAGCCACCGTTCCCATCATGAAGGGAATCGGGAGCGGCTCACCGTAGCCGTATTTCAGAACCCAGGGAATGATAAGCGCGTTGGCTGCCACCGGCGGAACAGAAGCCAGATACTTGCTCTTATTCCGAAGGGCGTAGGTGGCAAATGCGGCGATAAGGGTCGCCACGCTTCCGGCGATAACGTCCAGAATAATACCGCCGCCCAGCACATTCGCGATGAGACAGCCCACGAAGAGACCGGGAATCGCAGCCGGCGTAAAGAACGGCAGAACCGTCAGCGCCTCGGCGATACGCGTCTGGATGGGGCCGTAGCTGATGGGCTGGAACACCACGCAGAGTACTACATAGATAGCAGCGATCATAGCTGCCTGGGTCATAAACTGCACTTTGTTTGTTTTCATATTCAGTTCTCCTTTAGTTTTGTTTTACGAGTGGAAGGTCACGAACACTCGATTCATTTAACGCCGGGAATCGGCGGAAGCCCGATAAGACCTTGTTTTTTGGGGCTTTGCAACGTGTGATAGTATAACACGACAGCGGTGTAAAATCAAGTCCCGGAAAAATGTGAAAAATACGTTGACTTAAATGTTATAAAATGTTATGATGTGTTATACAGAACGGGAGTAATATAACAAATCTTAACAAGAGGATGTATCAATATGAATCTGCTCAGAAAAGAGACCATAGGAAAATATATCCAGGAGAAGGGCGCTGTTACCGTAAAGGAGTTGGGGGCTCTTTTTCCGGAGGTCAGTCTGATGACCATTCACCGTGATCTGGAGAAGCTGGAGCGGGAGGGTGTGATAACCCGGACCCGGGGCGGAGCCATAGCCGTGACGCAGGGTTCCAGTCCTACGGAGGCTAAGCTGGAGGCGCGGATGCAGACCAATATGAAAGCAAAGCGCGAGATGGCGAAGAAAGCATTGAAGCTGATTGAACCGGGAAGCGCCATTTTTATGGACGCCGGGACATCCAGTATTGCGCTGGCACAGACCCTGCCGGACATGGATTTGAATATATTTACTACCGCGCCTAATGTGGCGATTGAACTTTCGAGGCTGTCTGCGCCTACGATTCACATGTGCTGCGGAACTTTGAACCGGCTGAATCAGGCCGTATCCGGACAGAGCACCCTGCAGATGCTTCGGGGCATCAATATCGCGCTGGCGTTCATAGGCGTATCCGGTTACACAGACCAGGGCGGTTTTACCTGCGGTAAAGAGGATGAGATGCTGGTGAAACGACTTATGGTGGAACGGGCCGGGAAAAAGGTGATTTTGATGGACAGCTCCAAATGTGGAAAGATTTTACCTTACACCTTTGGAAATGTGGAAGATGTGGATTATATCATTACCGATGGCGAGGTTCCGGCGTCTTTAAGAGAACGGGCTGAGAAAGTCGGAACCGAGATTCTGTAAAGAATCATGAGCATGTGAGCAATAAAAATGGAACTATATAGGAAAGGATAATGGAGGGTAAAAACATGGCAGTAGGCGTATTGATGCCAAAGGCGGGAATCACCGTAGAAGAATGTGTGATTACGGAATGGCTAAAGAAGAAAGGCGACCACGTAAATGTGGGCGATGTTCTTTTCACCTATGAGACGGACAAGGCTTCTTTTGAGTGCGAGTCCACAGCAGAAGGAACACTTCTGGACATTTTCTATGAGGATGGAGACGAAGTACCGGTTCTGGTCAATGTCTGTGCTATCGGACAGCCGGGAGACGATATTTCCGGAATTAAAGAAGGCGGATCCGCACCGGCAGCAGAAGCCGCACCGGCAGCAGCACCCGCACCCGCGGCAGCACCTGCACCGGCGGCAGCACCCGCAGGCGGTGCGCACATGGCCCAGGGCGTCCTGATGCCGAAAGCAGGAATCACTGTAGAAGAGTGCG